>JAUWPC010000412.1 GCA_030611815.1 Desulfobacteraceae bacterium | reverse complement strand
CTGTTTCATCGATTACCTCAGTTATCATAAAAAATAGCGCCATCAGTCTTTAATTTCCCTTTTGATGTGAAGAGCACAGGGGGAAATATTACTGTTAGAACACTGTGGGTCATATATATGAATATTTTCCAAATTTCAAGTAAAATCAGCAAGGCAGGTAGTTTTGTCCAAAAACCCCACCCTGCTTACCGTTATATTTATGGCGTTGAAAGTCTCTTCCACCCTTCCTTTCAGGATATATGGACCTGTTACGTTCAACATATGACAAAATCTGTGGTACACCTTGGGGAAAAATACGGCATCATAAACAGCGGTAAGATCTTCAAAAGTGATGAATTTCATCGGCTCCCCCTCTTTAGTATGCACGGTCTTGCCGGTGACAGGCCATCCGATAGTTGTTACCTCTCTACCCACCAGAGAATGTAGGTCCTCAGCGTGGACATAATCGAGGCCTTTCAAGATATCGCCGCAAAGGGTGAGGGGGTGGACCGAAAGAATAAAGCCAAAGACCTGCGCCTCATGCCTTAGCACGACATGCTTAGGGTACGGAGCCTGGCGATCCCGCTTTAGCGGGAGTGCCCGCACAGTAGTCTTTCTAAGATCAAAAAGTCCGGGCGCCTTTTTCTCCTCTTTGCGGGCGAAAAATCGAATCGCCTCCCAGACAAGCCCGGGCCTGGATATGCCTCGGGCAATGTCGTCAAAACAGCCCCCTTTAATCAAGATCCTGACATCCTGGAGATGGATATGGGGTCTGGTTCGATTAAGGAAATCTTCAAGAGATATGAAGGGGCCGGTTTTGACCCTGGTATGGATAATGGCCTCCTTAGCCTCTTGGGCGATCTCTTTCAATTGCATAAGACCTACCCGTATTTGCCGGTCCTTGCCAATATACTTGATTTCACTCTGGTTGATATCGGGGGGGAGAACCTCAAGCCCCATACGCCTCGTCTCTGATATATAACTGAGGGTGGAGTAATAGCCCCCGTGGTTGGATATCACCGAGGCCATGAACTCTGCCGGGTAATGGGCCCTGAGATAGGCAGACTTGTAGGCCACCATGGTGTAGCTGGCGGAATGCGGTTTGCAGAAGCTGTACCCGTCAAAACCGATCATCATCTGCCAGACCTCCTCTATCACCTCCCGGCTGACTCCCCTCTCCGAGGCACCCCGCACAAACCGGGCATAAAAATCCCTGAGCTTTTTTTCCTTATGTTTTTTGCTTACCGTTTTTCTGAGGGTATCGGCCTCGGCAGGGTCAAAGCCGGCTAAGTGAATAGCAGCCTGGCTGAGTTGTTCCTGAAACACCATCACCCCCAATGTCTCTTTCAGGACCGGCCCCAAAAGGGGATGGGGAGGGGCCCATTTCTCTCCCTGGAGCCTGGAGATCCAGGTGTGTATGGCCTGATTGGAGGCAGGTCTGATAATGGATGTGACCACCACATTGAGGAGAAAATGGTCCAGGATTAGATACTCATCAAAGGTAAACCCGGATCTTACCTTGGTCAGGACCTGTCTCGTGGCAGGGCTTTCAAAATAAAAGACCCCTACAGTCTCTCCTTTATAAAATATTGCTGCTGTTTGAGGGTCATTAAGGGGATTCAGCCGGGCGTAGTCGATGTGACGGCCATAATTTTTTTCTACTAAATCGAGGGCATCACGGATTACGGCGAGGCTCCGGTTACCCAAGATATCTATCTTCACAAGACCTGCCTCTTCCACCGAGTCCTTTTCCCACTGGAGGACCTGGAGGCCGCTACGGGAAATCTCCACCGGGCAGTGCCTGCGAACCTCATCCGGCACTATCACCAGGCCGCCACAGTGTGTGGAAAGGTGGGTAAAATGTCCCTGTAGCTGAAACGCGGCAATCAGGATATCATCCCATGGTTTTCTGAATTTTATTCCCCTCATTTTGGGGTCATGGGTTAATTCCTGCCGCGCCTCCTTCAAACGCCATTCAAATCCTATTTTGTCAGTCACCTGCCCGATTTCCCGGTCTGTCAGCCCGAAGACCTTTGCCACTTCCCTGATGGCCGATCTGGCGCCGAGGGTGTTGTGATTCGCCACCATGGCCGTCCGGCGATTGCCGTACTTGGCAAAGGCATAATCGATCACCTGGTCTCGTTCATCCCATGCAAAATCCACATCGATGTCCGGCGGATCCATCCGGCCGGGGTTCAGGAACCGCTCGAAGAAAAGATTGTGTTTGATCGGGTCCACATGGGTAATCCCTAATGCGTAGGAGACAATGGAGGCGGCAGCGCTCCCCCGGCCGCAAGACCGGCTGGCCCTTTTTGTTATGTCCGCAACCACCAAAAAATAGGGGGCAAATTCTTTTTCCCGGATAATCCGCATCTCATGGGCTACCCGCTCCCTTACTTCCC
>JAUWPC010000305.1 GCA_030611815.1 Desulfobacteraceae bacterium | reverse complement strand
TCCCAGTTCCTCTGGCAATAAACGCATATCTGTGGGCATGTCAGGATAGGTTTGAGGATAACTATCATGGGATACCGTCTGGTAATCCCTTCAATGGGAGAGGTGTCCCGCTCTAACATGAAATCCATTGAAGGTTCTTTGTTATCCCTCAGCTCTTTCATCTTCGTTACATAATCCAAGGGTGGGATCACCTGCGCACGGACCGCATAATCCCTTTCGCGGCCCGGGTTATAATCCATAAGCGACAGGTAATATGGCGTGATGCCAAACGGGATTCTATTCTCCCGTGCAAACTTAACGGCCTGGTACTCCTCATCGGTGAGTTTGATCAGGGCGCTCAGAGTCTTGACGCTTCTGATAATGTGCCGCGTATGCCATTTCCAGTCTTCCCAGTCCGGTCTTGCGGCACCGAAATATTCCAATATTCGCGATTTGTTGGTATTACGTCTGCGAATCGTTTCATGATCCAACCCGCAGGGATATTGATTGATGCGTTGCTCTGCTCCTCTGCACATTCTTGAGAGATCGGCTGACCTCAGCCTTGCTGCTCTTCGCCCTTCGTGTCTCGTAAAGGCAGGGGCTTTTTCAGGATAAATCCCTGTTTTGCCCATAATCCCCTTTAGCAGGTGCTCCAGTTCCGCAAAAAAGTCTGGCCTGGGCTTTTCAATTTCCTGGAGGCTTTCTGCGTGCAGGAGGTCATCAAGGTATTTCAAGAAGCTATACCCGGCAAGTATTTCACTTCTGGGCCATATAATGGTTCTAAATACCCGTATGGTATCACGGGTCAATATCCATTCTAAGGGTGGAACGGTGTGATTATGGTCAAATGTGGCTGCGTGCACGTCGGCCAAAAAGCGTCTTATTTTGTTCCTTTTGATGTCTACAGACTCTGAAGAGATAAGGATTTCCTTTAAAGCCGGTGCAATATCCAATATTCTTAACAGCTTGTTTCGAATTTTCTCCTTTTCCATAGTGTCTGGCCCCTTTCTGAACCTATGTCTTCAATACTGGATGCTTGGTATCTGTTGCAGGTTACGGGTTGCGGGATAGATGCGGGCTAATTCGAGTTTCAGGATATGTCAACATCTTAGGGTACTTGGGACCGGATTGCAAGCGTCCAAATTCCGGCGGCTCTTGTCTTCCATATGCTGGCATGGTATGGAATTGACGAATTCCGAATTGATGCAGCCGCAAGGCGCAAAAGTCACAAAAAATAAAAATGATACCTATGTCTGAATCGAACACCTCCCCAGTAGTACCGGCCCGTGCCTCTACCGTTATCCTGATACGTGATACGAATGGACAACTCCAGGTATATCTGCTCAAACGGAGTGACCAAAGCGGTTTCATGCCGGGGAATTATGTGTTTCCCGGGGGGGTCGTGGATCCTGAAGACAGGAACTTTGATTTCTGGCAGGGACACATCGACCTGGATCTCGCTCAGGTTATGACCCGGTTTGGCGGGGGGCTTCATATCGAAGACGCCATGGCCTACGGCATTGCCGCCATCCGTGAGACCTTTGAAGAGGCAGGGGTTTTATTGGCCCGACAAGATGGCGGTACTGGAAGGGAACTTGACAATCTCTTGGATCAGCGTTTGGTTGGCAGCCTGCGCAAAACTTGGTTAGGGGAACTGGTGGCCGCTGGTGAATGGACTTTGCGGTTTTCTGACTTGGCGTGCTGGTCCCATTGGATTACGCCCAAGATCAGGTCGAAAAGGTACGACACCAGGTTTTTTGCGGCCTTTATGCCCGAGGGGCAGGAATGCCGACCCGATAACCGGGAGACCACTCATGGGATCTGGGTAAGCCCTGAAAAGGCCCTTAGAGGAAACCTGAAGGGAGAGATCCCTTTGAGCCCCCCGGCCGTGACTACGTTGCACGAATTTCTTCAATATCCGAGTGTCGGGGTCCTGAAAAAAGAACTGGAAGTCAGGTCATGGGGGGAGACGAGGATGCCCAGGCTTGTCCAGATGCCCGAGGCCGCCCTCCTTCTTCTTCCATGGGATCCCCATTACCACGATGAGGAGATCGAAGCGGAGATCAAGGGACTGAGAAAAAGAGCTGCCCCTTTAGGCAACCCCTTTTCCAGGATCTGGTACAGCGATGGGGTCTGGCGCCCGATCAGCCCTTGATAATCCTTGGGATCATCATGTGGTGGTGGGGGCAGATAGATACAGGGTTCTGGTACGCACAACCTGCAAATGCTACAATATACTTTCTTATCTCGGGAAAGGAGACGATTTCGTCAACATAGCCCCTGTTGGCGCAGTATACGGGCCTGGAGTTGTCGTAATACTCCCGGGCAAGGTCATTCATCTTGTCGATTACCGGTCCGAGCGGACGTCCCGCATCCTTTTCTTTGACCAGTCTTCTTGAAAAGGAGGCTGCCGCGGCCGTCTCCCCATGCATGACATAGATCTCTGTGGTTGGGGTACCCAGGGTAAAGGCGTTATGGTTGTTGGCAGTGGGCCCTCCCATGATGTAGTGGGCTGCAGCGGTTCCCTTTCTCAGCACAATGCATATCTGGGGCACATCGGTCTGCTCGATAGAGTATATGAGAGACTGGCCAAGGCCCAAGAGCTCGGCCTTTTCCGCGATGTCACCCACGTCAATCCCTGAGGTGTCCTGGAACCACACAATGGGGACCCTGTCCCTGCCGCAGAGTGTGACGAACTCGTTCATCTTGATAAGACCCTGGCGGTAGAGCTTCCCTCCGATACCCGGGTAGGGGGCGTACTCAGGGTACTTTGCGCCAAGAAAACCCTGGCGGTTGCCTATGAAACCGATCAGCAATCCGTTGATCTTGGCCAGACCGGTATAGACCTCCGGGCCGTAGTCGGGCTTGAACTCCATATGCTCACTGTTATCAAAGATACGGGCAAGCATTTCGTCCAGGCTGTAGCTCCGTTTCTGGTTAAAGGCGACAATATGGTTAATGTCTTCCCCCGGGAATTTGGGCTCTTTGGGCTCGGCGACCCGGAAGAAATTGGGATCATAGGCCGGAGTCATGTCCACATATTTTTTCAGGGCATCGAGGACCCCTTCCTCTGTCTCATAGACCTCCTTGAAAAAGCCTGTTTCATTATAATGGATCGGAACGCTGCCGGGTGGGACCTGTTTAAAGTGGCGTGTTGCCTCAATGAGCTGCTCTGCCCCGTCTTCATCAAAAGAGCCTTTGGGGCTCATCCCGCCGACAATACCGCCGCCGCCAACCGCGATATTGGCATCCTTATGGGCCAACAGTATTGTGGGACTGATACCCTGATATCCGCCTCCTGCCGGATTTGTGCCGTAGATGCCCGCAATGATAGGCACTCCCAACTTTTCTAATTCCGCATGGCGAAAGAATGTGGTGCCGTTCCCCCTGCGGTTTGCATATACCTCCTGCTGTTCTGTCAGCTTTACGCCGCTGCAGTTCACTATCCATACCAGAGGGATATGGAGCCGTTTGGCCATGTCGGTGACTCTGAGCTGGTTATCGGCCTGCCCCGCAATCCAGGCTCCGGCCATGACCTTGTTATTAAACCCTATGACCACGGCCCATTTGCCGTTGATCTTGGCTAACCCGTCAATTACGCCGGTGGTGCCCTCTTCATTAAACTGGGGATTATAGAGTGTATGGAGCGGGCACCAGGTGCCGGGGTCTATGAGATACTCGATCCTCTCCCATACGTTTAATTGTCCCCTTTTTTTGAGGATCTCTTCCGGCATCCCCGCGTTTTTGACGGCCTCAACGGCCTCGGCCACCTGTTGTTCTACCCTTTTTATATCCCCTGAACTCTCCACGGCCCCCTCTTTCTGTTTGTCCGTAAGGGTCTTGCCAAAGGGAGTCATCTTTTCAAAATAAGGTCTCATATTTTCCTCCGTTACAAAAGTGCCTAGCCCGGCGAAGCCGGAATTGCGTCCCCCGAATCGCGGGATTAGAAATTGAGGTATTTAGGAATGGTCTATCCCAAATCAATCAACAATCGCCAATCGCCAATCATCAATCCTCTACCTGTTTGCCTTTTTGATTCCTAACTGGTCCAAGGCTATAATCCACTTGCAGATATTGGCGGAACCCTCAACCATATAGTAGGGAGGAGCGTCCCGGTAGTATCTGGCCACCGGATATTCGGTGGAATACCCGTAAGCGCCCATGATCCTCATGGCCATTTGAGTGGCCTTGGCCGCAAGTTCGCCTGCCAGGTACTTGGCGTGTGCCACTTCAAGGGTGTTTCCCAACTGCCCCTGATCCTTTTGC
>JAUWPC010000171.1 GCA_030611815.1 Desulfobacteraceae bacterium | reverse complement strand
ATAAGGTCGCTTACATTGATCTTAAGCATCTTTGTGCTGGCTAATATTCGGACGGCATTTCGCTCAATAGCCTGAATTCCCTGGCCCTTCTCAATCAATCCCTTAGCCCTCTTTTCGATCCCTTCTATCATTTTGTTAATCTCTTTCAAGTCTACTCTGGTCATAATCTGTCTGCTCCCTAATGCTTTTTTCGGAGATCTTTAAAACGCTTGGCCTTGACATCATATCTGGGTAATGAGCCGTAAGGATGAAAGGATATATTATACCGCAGGTTGGTCTTAAGCCTCAGTTGGTCATTCAGTTTTGCCAAGACCGCCTCTTTGAGATTTTCAGCCTCAGGCTGCAATTCTACTTTCAGAGAAATATCGTCAGTATCTCCCCTTTTCGTCACTATCGCTTCATATTCGTCCCCCAACTCAGGAACCCCCCTCACCGCCTCCTCAATGGCCGTGGGTGCAAGTAGCACCCCCTTTACCTTGGTAATATCGTCTGCCCGCCCGACAACCCCTCCCTTGATCATGCGAAAGGTCCGGCCGCAGGGGCATTGCAGTTCATGCCACATAATTATGTCTTTGGAGTCAAATCGAATACACGGCTGGGCCAGCCGATCAAAGGCAGTGATGACCATTTTCCCCTGTTTGTTGGGCTCCTCAATGATCTCACCGCTTTCGATGTCCTCAATCTGTACGAGAAAGAGACCCTCGTTCACGTGCAGTCCCCCTGGTTGTTCCATGCACTCATAGCTCCAGGCCCCGATTTCCGTAGCGCCTATGTGGTCATATACCTTGGCGCCCCAGGCATCCTCCATCCTCTTTTTCGTCGTTGGGATGCTGGCGCCAGGTTCACCGGCACAGGTGATCTTTTGAATATCAAGATCCTTTGCCGGGTCAAGCCCCAACTTTTTCCTTGCAGTGTCAGCCATACCCAAAATGTAAGTGGGGGTTGCCATTGTTGCCGTAGCCTTCAGTTCCTGCATCTTCAGAAGACGGGCTTCAGTGTTGAGAACTCCACCGGGCACCACTTCGCATCCTAATTTTTCAGCTCCATAATGTCCGGCCCAGAATGCTACAAAGATGTTATAGCCAAATGGAATAAATACCCTGTCCGATTTCCTGTAACCTTGTGAATAGAGGATATAGGCCCATGATTCCGCCCACCACTCCCAGTCCTCCCAGGTATCCGGTTGATAGACCGGCTGGCCTGTGGTGCCACTGGTCTGACGAAATTCCGTGACATCCTCCAAAGGAACGCAGAGCATATCGCCATAGGGGTAGGGTTCCTTTTTCTGAATTCCCCGCATCATGCTTTTTTCCACTTTGGGCACGCGTGCGATATCCTCCATGGTCTTGATGTCTCCCGGCTCCAAACCGGCATCCCTGTACAACTGACCATGAAACTTGGAGTGCTCATAGGCCCACGTCATTATCCGTCTAAACTTCTTTACCTGTAGTTTTACAATCTCTTCCCTTGGCAAAGTTTCAAGGAGAGGATTCCAATATACCTCTGATTCAGAAACCATTACAGTCCTCCATTACAGCAATCGTGACCTCTACTACCCAATACCCGGAAAAGTGCCTAAAATGCCTAAAGTGAGCTAAAGTGCTTAAAGTTAGCGTTTTTGTTTTTTCATTCGACGTTCGATGTTGGATGTTCGATGTTCATTTTTTTCCACCACTGCCCAATACCCAATAAATACCCAGTACCTAATACCCAACACCTTACATAACATCAAGTCCCATCTTGCCCGGGTTAAGGATATTATTCGGGTCGAATATCTCCTTTATCTTGCGCATAACATCCATTTCAACCGGGTCGTGTTCCAATGTCATATAAGGCGCTTTGGAGAGACCGATGCCATGTTCGCCCGTGAGTGTTCCGCCTAACTCGCAGGTAAGCCTAAAGATCTCATCAACTGCCTTGCCAGCCCGCTTTACCTGGTCCGGGTCAGAGCTGTCATACATGACCTTGGGATGGAGGTTGCCGTCGCCCGCGTGTCCAAAGATAACAAAGGGTAGATGATAGTTATGGACAATGGTCGAAATACCGGTCAGGAGATGGGGCACCTTGGAGATGGGAACGGCCACATCTTCTGACACGTTGTTGGTCCGAAGCTGTGCAGCGACACTCCCGGCAGACCTGCGGGCCAGCCACAATTCCTCTGCCTCTTCCACAGATTCGGCTGTCCGGATATGGGTTGCCCTGTTTTCATTGAAAATCTCCGTGATCTTGTCCATTTGAACAGAGGCTTCAGTCTCGGTGTACCCATCAGTCTCGACTAAAATAATTGCCATGGCATCGGGAAGGTCCATATTTGCGTGCTCCCGAAGAACCTTGATGGTGTTATCGTCAAGCACCTCCAATACGCTTGGAATAATGCCGGAGTGCATAATATCTGTGACGGCCTGGCCTGCATCCTTGAGGCTGGTAAAACGCGCCAGGCTGGTCTTTATGGCCGTTGGCTTCGGGTTGATTTTCAAGATGATTTCAGTAACCACGCCAAGGGTGCCCTCTGATCCGACAAAGAGCCGGGCCAAATCATAGCCCGAGACCGACTTCATGCATTGTGATCCGGTCCGCATGATTCGGCCCCCGGGGAGGACAACCTCCAGCCCCAAGACATAATCCCTTGTCACCCCGTATTTTGCGCCCCTGATCCCCCCGGCATTGGTAGCCACGTTGCCGCCAATCGTGCATACCTTGCCGCTGGCAGGGTCCGGAGGGAAGAAGAAACCATAAGGGGCCAAGGCCTTTTGCAGATCGTCATAGACTACGCCCGGCTGGACCACGGCAAGGCGATCAGCTATCCTGATCTCAATCAGCCTGTTCATCCTGCACATATCCAAAACAAGGCCCCCGCGCACCGGAACTGCTGCACCGGCTAACCCGGTTCCAGCGCCCCGGGGAATGACAGGGAAGCGGCGCTTGTCGGCCATGTTCAGGATCAGGGAAACCTGCTCCGCATTAGTCGGCCACACTGCCCAGTCAGGCCGGTGATCGTGGTCAGAAGCGTCATAGGAATAAGAGACCAGATCTATCAATAGATCAGTGAAATTCTGCTGACCCACAATCTTAATCAAGGCCTCTTTAATATCCTTATTCATCGCCCACCTTTGATGTAATAGATTCTCTTTTTCAGCAATTTCTTGAAAAATATGGATACCCTACCGAGTTAATATTTAAGGTCTGGCCCTATCTGCATTGAAATATGATTTTGATAACTGCTCGTCGAATTTAAAAGATTCATTGAAAATCTCGAGCAGTTTGATGTTTTGCTTTCCAATCATTATGCAGTTTCCAACAATGGCATAAAATAGAATGCTGAGACGCGTTTTAGATGTGTCGTTTCTTATCCTTTCAATCTGATTCTGATTGAATTGATCCGCCAGATCCCTCATGTATTGGTACTGATCGACTATATTTTGATAATTCACAATCTCTTTCTTTCTGAAGGAGGTTTCTGCCTTTAGAATGATATCAAGGATACATATTTTGATTTGTTTAAGCTCTTCGATTTGGATGTCCAAGAGCCCCTTATGTTTGTTCCCGATATGCTTGTATGCGCGCACGATGGTATCCCTGTGGCCATCAGATATTTTTTGCAACCTTCTGATGGTCTGAGCGTATTTATAGGATATTTTTACATCCTCCTTTTGAAGCAGGCGTAATACTTTGAAAACATTGGCCATTATAATGTTGGTCCAAAGCTGAATTTGTTTCACCTTTTTTCTTTGTTTTTTTAGCTGATCGATATCCTGGTCGAATAATGCGTCAAACGATACATCAAAGGATTCCCGAATCGCTTTCAAAAGATACGCCAGGTGATCAAAGGTGTTAGAGACTGACATGTGAGGGTCATGGATTTTCTTCAAATTAAAAATCTTGGCCTCTTCTGTTTCCTTTACACGATCCTTGTGCTGCTTCTGGTTTTTCCAAATTAATGCCCCTGCAAAAAGCATAATAGCTATAACGCCAGGCACTTTAAAATAGTAGATAATATTTGCAAAGAGAAATGAGACCACAAAGGCCATCAATGCCGTCATAAACCATCCGCCGATCACCGTGAGGACCCCGGTAACGCGGTAAACAGCACTCTCCCTTCCCCATGCCTGATCAGAGAACGATGTTCCCATGGCCACCATGAAGGTTACATATGTCGTCGATAAGGGGAGTTTCATGGATGTGGCAAAAGACACCACAGCACTGGCAACCATCAGATTAACGGATGCCCGGATCAAATCAAAAGAAGGCTGGTTGTCGCGTACCACAAAGGTTTTATCGGTATGGGGGTCAATTCGTCTGCCGATCGCTTTCCTGATATCACGAGGGACGATAGTTCTTAAGGAGCCAAATAACGAATCCGCCATCCTGACAATGGTGCGGGAGAGCCATATGGATTCAAAACGCTCCGTTCCCTCCTCTTGTTGTCCCAGCCTGATTTCTGTTTCGGTTACTGTTCGGGCCTTTTTGGATAACCACAGGGTAATCACCATAATAGCGCCCGCCAAAAGCAACAAACCGGTCTGGGACTGCACTTTTTTACTCAGGGCGCTCATGGTAATGTTGAGGGGATCACTCGAAGCTATTGCCGTTGTATAGGCATTTAGGCCGGCTAAGGGAACGCCGATGAAATTTACCAGATCGTTTGCGGCAAATGCCATGGCCAGCGCAAAAGTGCCCACCAGAACAATAGGTTTTAAAATGTTTATGCGAAAAAAAGAGATTAAGATTTGTAGACAGGCGGCTGAAATGATGAATATGGAAATCAGGAGAAAGAGGGAATTGGTCTTGACCCATTGGATTGCCTCAGGTGACATAAAAGAGGAACCCTTGGCCCCCTTTACCAGGATAAAAAAGGTAATGGTTGCCATGGCAACCCCGCCCCAAAGTGATCCGTAACGCCTGAGCCTCTTCTCATAGTCAAATGTAAAGATCAAACGGGTGACAAATTGAACCAGGGCACCGCAGAAAAAGGCCACGGCAATTGACAGAAGAATACCAAATATAATCATCAGGGCCTTGGCTGTATTTATATATTCCCCCAATCCCATAAGACCGCTGCTCGTCTGCATTACCTTGATTGCCGAAACTGCCACGGCAGCTCCCAAAAGCTCAAAGATAATGGATACAGTGGTGGATGTGGGTAATCCATAGGTGTTAAAAAGATCCAAGAGGAGAATATCTGTCAGCATTACCGCCATAAAGATGGTAATAAGCTCTGGCATGGTAAAAAACTGGGGATGAAATATTCCCTTTCTTGCGACCTCCATCATCCCGCTGGAAAAAGTTACACCGGTAAGAATCCCCAGCCCCGCAATAACCATAATGACAACGTAGGGCGCCACCCTTGAGCCGATTGCGGAATTTAGAAAATTGACTGCGTCGTTACTGACGCCCACAACTAAATCCAAAACGGCGAAAAGCAATAAGACAACAACCGCCACGAAAAAGATTTCAATACTCATGATTTTGTCTAATTATAAGGTGATCGACTGGCCGGCATTTTATTTGAATCTGATTTGAGCTATTTATGTTTGTTTCCGAAAGAACGATCTTTTATAAACGCTCTTCAGCCTTGCCTTTCACATTGGACAACGTCTGTCAAGGCCTGAAAAGCGATACAGGGCCGACAAGGCACGGATGGCTTTTTCCGGAGATGGGAATACGAGAACACGTTTTTCTTCCAACGATTGCAGGACCTCGTGTCTTCCTGATTCCATGCCGGCAAGCCACAGGACAATCGGCTTTTGGGCGGCCACGGAACTTCCAAACAGCTCTAAGAGTTCTTTGGGAAAAATAAACGCCATGGGATGGATCTGAATCGCTAATGCATCGACGTTGGAGTCTTCGAGCATGGCCTCGATCATGACCCGGTACACAACATTCGGATTGTTAAACTGAATGGTAAGGCCCAGGTCCCAGGGGTTGGGCGGAATATCCCAGGGGGGGAATATGGTACGCAGTTTGTCAACGGTCGTATCATCAATCTCGGCCAATCTGAGGCCGTCCTCCTCACACAGGTCGGTCGTTATGACGCCTTCACCCCCGGGGAACGTGGCAAGGAATATGCGGTTTCCTTTCATTGATACAGAGCCGAAACGTTCAAAGGCACGTGTCAAATCAAAGAACGTCTCCAGACTGTATGCGCGTATGGCCCCGGCCTGCTTCATGGCGCTGTCAAAAACCAGGTCATTTCCCCGGACGATGGCGCCGGTATGAGAGGCAGCGGCCTTTGCACCAGCCTTGCTCCGGCCCGATTTCAAAACCACAACCCGTTTGTTCCGGGCGGTGGCTTCCCGGATGAGTCTCAAGAATTCCCTTCCGTCCCCCGCTATACTCTCAAGATGAATACCGATCACATGCGTCTGCGGGTCTTGGACCAGATAACTCAGGGCATCCACCTCGTTGATATCCATTTTGTTGCCAAGGTCTATGAGCTTGTTGAGATGATAATTAAAATCCGTCATAAGCCAGGTAAATCTGGGTTCATAGAGCCCGGATTGAAAGATCAGGGAAAGACCACCGCGCTTGATTGAGCTGACAGGATGAAAACTGATGCAGAACTTTGACGGTACGTTGATGGGGCTCAGGGCATTGGGGCCGATGGCCCGGATACCGTTATTCTTTACGATCCGGGCCATTTCCTCCTGGGCCTTTTTTCCATCTTCCCCGGCCTCGGAAAACCCACCGGCAATGATGGTTACCCGCTTGATCCCCTTATCGACGCATTCTCTGAGTATCCCCGGGACCAAGGCATGTGACACTCCGATGACGGCAAGGTCCACCGGTTCATCGATATCCTTTACGCTGGGATAGGCCCGAAGACCCATGATCTCCTTTTCTTTCGGGTTGACAGGAAAGATCTTGCCTTCAAATCCGAGACGGACCAGATTGGCAACCAGGTGATAGTTGATCCCCGCAGTGTTATTAGAGGCGCCTACCACGGCAACGCTCCGCGGCTCCAAGAATTTAGTGAGGAAGTGTTCGTTATTGTTTTCGATTGGGTTCATAAATTGAATATTATCTCCTGTAATTTCAGATAATTGGGTGCTGACTTACATCTACTTCTTTAATGTCCTCTTAAGATAATCAATTATGTCCCGGGTATCTAACCCGGTGGTAAAAATTTCCCCAACCCCGATTGACTTTAATTAATCCTGCGTAAATCCCCGGTTTTGCCGGGGGTCTCCTAAAGT
>JAUWPC010000079.1 GCA_030611815.1 Desulfobacteraceae bacterium | reverse complement strand
GCGTCATTGATAAAGAGACTGGCCTTTAGCTTATTTTCGATATACTGGGGCGTAATGTTCTTCCCCCCGGCAGTGACTATGATATCCTTTTTACGATCCGTAATCCTGAGATATCCGTCCTCATCAAGCTCTCCCACATCTCCGGAGTACAGCCATCCGTCTTTAATGGTCTCGGCGGTGGCTTCAGGGCTCCTAAAATACCCCTTGAAAACACCGGGGGATTTCACCAGAATTTCCCCATCTTCGGCTATCTTCACCTCTACGCCTGGTAGAGGCGGACCCACCATTCCAAACTTTACCTTGCCAACCCTGGAGGCCGTGGTCACGCCCGAACCTTCTGTCTGGCCATAACCTTCTATAAGATTAACGCCGATGGACTGGAAAAAATGGAGTACATCGGGCGCTATGGGTGCAGCGCCTGAATAGGCAATCCTCATCCGGTCAAACCCTAATCGCTCTTTCAGCTTCCGGAAAACCAGAAGATGGGCGATCTGATAGAGGGCCTCCACATAGAACGGCACCGGCTTGAAGTTCATTTTGAGGGTGGCCCGATTTTTTCCGATCTTCAGCGCGACACCGAAAAGGAGTTTCTTGAACCATGTGGCGTCAGACATCTTGATATAGACGGCAGAGAGATATTTCTCCCAGATACGGGGAACCGCATATCCCATGGTAGGGGATATCTCCCTCATATTATCCATGACCGTATCCAGACTTTCGATAAAATTGACGGTATACCCATGGGTGACATGCACAAAGACCGAAAAGAGACGTTCAAAAATATGACACAGGGGCAGAAAAGACATAACGTCGTCCGTGTCGTACACGGGGTCATCTGCGACAATGGCCCGCGCCATCCAGGTGACATTTCTATGGGTCAGCATGGCCCCCTTCGGGGGTCCTGTAGTACCCGAGGTGTAGACCAGGACAGAGAGATCCTCAGGGGTGACCTCACTCATCCGTTTCTCGAAAATACCCGGGTTTTTTTCCACAATTTCACGACCCGTTTCAAGCAGCTCGTCGTAGGTCATGACCATGGGGTCTTCAAAATATCTCAACCCTTCCAAATCCCAGACAATGACCTTCTGCAGACCTGGGACCTTGTCCCTGAAATTAAGCCACTTGTCTAACTGCTCCTCGTTTTCCACGAAGAAAAACTTGGATTCCGAATGCTCCATCACGTATTCCACCTGGGGCCAGGCATTGGTGGAATAGACCCCCACAGCCACCCCGCCCGCGCCCTGGATACCAAGATCAATAATCACCCATTCGGGGCAATTATCCCCGATAATAGAGACACACTCCCCCTTCTCTAAACCCATGGATATGAGGGCCGACCCCACACACTTGGCCAGCCTGTAATATTCATTCCATGAAATATCGTGCCAGAGGCCATATTCCTTCTTGCGCAAGGACACCCGGTCGCCGTATTTCTCAACCGTTTGCTTAAATACCTTCGGAACGACTTCTGCAGTCATATTCAAGTTGGCTCCCTTTCCCCTATCTCCATCTCTTCTTTCTCTTCCAGCGTTGAAACCCTTTTGCTGACTCCTCTGATCTCATCCCCATATAAAATTCCTGCACGTCTTTGTCTTCCATCAGTTCTTTGGACTCCCCCTTCATGACAAACCGGCCGTTTTCCAGGATGAGACCCACATCAGAGATGGCCAGGGCCATGCGGGCGTTCTGTTCCACTAACAATATGGTGACACCCTCCCTGTTGATTGTCTTGATAATCTTGAAAATGTCTCTAACCAGGATCGGAGAGAGCCCTAAGGATGGCTCGTCAAGAAAAAGCAGCTTGGGACTGTTCATAAGGGCCCGGCCAATAGCCAACATCTGCTGTTCGCCGCCGGAAAGTGTCCCAGCCCACTGGGCCTCCCTCTCTTTGAGCACAGGGAAATAAGCGTATATCTGTTCAAAATCCTTTCTTATGCCACCACGATCCCTCCTTATATATGCTCCCATAAGAAGGTTTTCTTTCACACTAAGCTCGTCAAAAACCTCCCGCCCTTCAGGCACGTAGGACAAACCCATTCTCACGATCACTTCAGGGTCTTTGCCATCAATCCTCTTTCCTAAAAACTCTATGGTCCCCTTGTCAGGCTGATCATCCAAGAGGCCCATAACGGTTTTCAATATGGTGGATTTTCCTGCCCCGTTGTTTCCAAGAATCGCAGTAACGGTCCCTTCGTCCACAGCGAGAGACACTCCCCTGAGCGCATAGATCAGGGTGTAAAATGTCTCTATGTTCTTTATCTCAAGCAGATTGGTCAATGACTTCATCCTCTCCCAAATAGGCCTTCAGGACCTCCGGATGCCTCTGAACCTCCTCGGGTTTTCCCTCGGTGATCGGTTTACCGAAGTTGATGACCAAAATAAGGTCTGAAATATCCATCACCATCTTCATGTCATGTTCGATCAGGAGGATCGTCAGCCCAAGCTCATCCTGAATATCCTTGATCCAGAATACCAGGTCCTGCTTCTCTTCAGAATTCATGCCTGCAGAGGGCTCGTCTAACAGCAGGAGCTCAGGCTCCAATGCAAGGGCCCTCCCCAATTCTATTAATTTCTGGGTCCCGTAAGGGAGCCCCCCTACAAATTGGTTTCTGGCAGATTGGAGATCGAGGAGGTCAATGATCTTCTCTACCCTCTCCCTGTGCTTGATCTCGTCCTGGGCCGCCTTGGAACCCCTCCTGAAAAAGGTGGCGCCGGTCCAGACGTTTGTTTTCATATGGATATGCCGGCCAAGCATCAGGTTTTCCATGGTGGTCATCCGGGAAAAAAGCTCGATATTCTGAAATGTCCTGGCGATCCCTTTCCGGGCAATTCTGTGGGGCTTTTGTCCAACAATATCCTCTCCTTTAAATATAATACTTCCGGCGTCTGGTTTATACAGACCGTTAATGCAATTAAAGATCGTTGTCTTGCCGGCCCCATTGGGCCCTATAATGGAGAATATGGAGCCCGGTTCCACACGAAAACTGACCCTGTCCACAGCCGTGAGGCCCCCAAACTTGATGGTCAATTGATCCACAGAAAAAAGGTTGTTATTCGTCATCAATCCCTCAAACCTTCCTTACATAGTGTTTGGCAAAAAGCCCACTCGGCTTAAAACAGAGCACCAGCACAATAATCAAGAATGCCACAATCGATTTAAATTCCAGGGAAATATATCCACCAAACAGATTCTCGATGACCCCTAAGATATATCCCCCTAACGCAGCGCCCACTAATGTGGTCATTCCACCGAGGACTGCCGCGGCAAAACCTTTCAGGAGCGGCTCAAGCATCAAGTTTGGATCTAAGGTGGCAATGGGCGCTAACAACATACCGGCAACAGCTCCGATCATAGAGCTCAATGCCCAGGTAATGGACATTATCCTGTTTGTTCTAATGCCGTTGATACGCGCGGCCATGGCATTTTGCTGGGTGGCTTTCATGGCGATTCCGACTTTGGTATACCTGAAAAAGAGAAAGAGCATAAACATCAAAAAGAGCGTGATCAGAAGTGTGGCAATATTCAGGTAACTGATTACCGCAGACCCGATATTGATAACGTCGAAATCCGACACCGGAAAGGGAAAATCTTTCTGATCTGCACCCCATTTCCAGCTCGCAAGGCCATAGAGAACCATCTGAAATCCCAAGGTGATAAGGATAAGGCTTAGAATGTTGGGGTCTTTGGCCCTCCTCAAAAAGACAAATTCTAAGAATACCCCTAAGGCCGCGGCAAATATGAACGCCCCGATAAATGAGACAGCAAAAGAATAACCGTGGGTCACGAGCAGGGTAAAGGCCACAAAAGTTGAGATCATGGCCATCTCACCCTGACCAAAGTTGGGCACCTCTGAGGTCTTGTAGATGATAACCATGGCAAGGGCGATGAGGGCATATAAACTGCCAAAAGAGAGACCGCTGACAACGAGTTGCAAAAACATGAGGGAACCCCTTACTTGAGATGGTCAAATAGTTCCTAAAACGGCCAGGTCTTCCAGTATATCTTCGTCCTTATCCAGAAGCCGTATAAGCCTAATGGTTCAAATACAACGAGCAGGATGATAATCAGGCCAAAAATAATACTTGCAATATTGGGAAGCCCTGCAAGATTCATCCATCGCTCTGAAAACGATACTAACACCGCCCCTAAATAAGGGAGTTCCTGGACCTTGTCTAACGTTAACAAGAGCCATGTCATAACAACCGCACCCATAATGGAGCCAAAAATAGAACCTAAGCCCCCTACAATCACGAATGCTAAGAAATAGATGGAAAGGATGAAATTAAAGGAGCTTGGGTTGATGAAACCGAGGAGGAAGGCCATCAGTCCGCCGGCTACGCCCGCATAAAAAGCGCTGACTGCAAAGGCCAGGGTCTTGTAAAGGGTCAGGTTCACACCCATGGTCTCGGCTGCAATGTCACTGTCCCGGATGGCAATAAAAGCCCTTCCCACCCTTGTTTTCATCATGTTCCGGGCCGCGAGGATCAAGAGAAAGGCTATGGTGACAATCACGAAATAGAGTTGCCTGTCCGTATCTATGACAAAGGGGCCTAATGAGAGATCAGGGGCCTCAAGGCCCATCCTCCCACCAAAGACCTGCCATCGCCCGATCACCTGGGTTATGGCCATGCCAAAACCTAACGTGGCAATGGCAAGATAAGGCCCTTCAAGCCTCAGGGCCGGCAAACCTAAGATAAAACCGAAAAATGCGGCAATAAGGGCACTGCATACCAGCGCCAAGAGGAAGGGGAAATGCAAGTTGGTCATTAAGAGGACAGTGCCATAGGCGCCGATAGCAAAAAATCCGGCATGACCCAGGGATATCTGCCCGGTATACCCCACAAGGATGTTCAACCCCACGGTGACAATGACATTTATGGCCATATAGTTGACCATGTAGATATGATAGTTGGGGAGCAAAAAGGGCAAGGTGGCGAGAGAGGCGATGAGCATAATGAACCAGAACCAGAGGATCTTGCTATTTAAAAGTTGAATATCCTCGTAGTAATCCCTCTTCATGTCCATAGTCTGGTTCTCCTAATTCTTAGTTCCGGCACTCAGGGCTTGGTTTAAAAATCATTTCCGGACCACTTTGTCAAGTAGCTTCTTGTAATAGATCTCGGTTTCTCCCATGAGAGGAGAACCTTTCCCCATCATATTCAATTGCATTATTTTGAAATTGATCTTCTTGATCTGACGATATTTCTCCTTTTCATCAGGGATATTATCTAACATATCCTCCATCTGCCGGATATCTTTTCTGAGCTGGAGTTCAGGGGGAAGACAGTCTGCATTTTTAAGGATCTTATAAACCAGCCGAAGATCTTCCGGAATATTGCTATCGTCTTCGATATTGATCGGCTCGCCATGGCCGGGAAGATCATCAAAATCCCCCCTCTCCTGGGCCTCTTTGATTCTCTTTTCCACAATTTTTTGAAAAACGAACATAAACCAATACCTCACAATACAAGGAAGCTGTCCGAGCCTTTAATATACGATTGCTCCCGGCATTTCAAGTCAAATGCACAGGAAAACTCAAAATATCCCGCTTGACAATCACCTACCACCTGCATAGCAGGTGGTTTGATGAAGCCCCCTCGAAGGGGGCTATAAACATTGCAATTTCGTAAGGCACTGGTGTTACAATCTCGAACCCTAAGGTAATCGAAACAGATGGTATGCTAAAACCCAAATGGTCTCCTATATGCAACATTTTAGTATCCGGTGCTTCGTGAATAGATTTGAAGAAAGGCCCTGCTCTCTATCCCAAATCCCTTCTTTTTGGTCCGGGTAAAATCATTCACGCCGGAACGGTCGAACCTTTTGGGGTCGCACGGGCAGAGCCCGTGGTTTAATTAAAGGCAATTAGTTTACGGCATTGCATGAATGCCGGTTTTTTAAGGCCTGCGGAAAAACTTTTTGAATCCCTCCTGAAATTTATTTATGATTGCTTTTGATCTACCTTCTGTCTCAGGCTTTTTGCCTGGAAGTGAATGTGCACGGCTCCACTGGCTCAGATACAATTGTCGTTCCGCTTTCCAGCGTTTTTTATCCCAGGGCAGAACCGGAGTGCAGAGCTTTTGAATCCGTCCCAAATATATCTTGCCGCCCCGGGGAAGGAGAAGACCTATCCTGACCCGGCGCAGCATGAGATCTGAAAGGTGTCTTATATTTTCATTTTTGGCTGTATATGGCAGTTCCGCCCAGAGGGTGTGCGTGCCTGGAATTGTTTCAAGGTCTTCATGCCGGGCATTCCGGACAATTTTATATGCTGCCTTGCCATAGCGGCCAAGGAGGTTTTGCCATGCTTTTTTGGAAAGTCCGAAATCCTGTTCCGGTATCCGGGGTTTCCATGAAAAACCCGGATCGTCCCGTCCCGGGATTTTAACGTCCGGCAGAAAAGCTTTTGCAGCCTTTAGTGTATCTATGGCGAGCTTGCGAAAAGTAGTAAGTTTGCCTCCTGTAATGGTTACAAGCCCCTTATCAATCCATACAACATGCTCACGTGATTCCTCTGACGGGGCAAGATTTCCCTCGCTGAGTACCGGCCTGACCCCGGCAATTGTCGAAAGGCAATCATCTGTAGTAATATCGAGGGACGGAAATATATTGTGGAGGGCTTCCATCAGGTATGATACTTCCTCTCTGGTTATGACCGGCTCAATTGAGAGATCTTCACTGTGATCAAGGTCTGTGGTCCCCACTATCACCGCACCCTCCCACGGCACCATAAAGACCGATCTATTATCAGACGGGTGAGTAAAACTTACGGCCTGGTGTACTGGAAGAATTTCAGTCGAAAAGATCATATGGCTTCCGCGCAGGGGGCGCAAATGAAGGTCTTTTTTTGGTGAAGGATGCAGAGATTCGGCCCAGCATCCTGTGGCGTTTATCACAAGAGGGGCAAAAACAGACCTTGTTTCATCGGTTTCAACATCTCTGAGGGTAACTCCTGCGACTTCACCCCCTTTATTACGGTTTACAGATTCTGCAAATGTGTAATTTAATGCAATACCGCCTGATTCAACGGCTTCATTTATCAGTCGCAGTACCAACCTGGCATCGTCAACCTGGGCATCAAAAAACATAAAACCGCCTGTAAGACCTTTTCGATCTATATGGGGGATCTTTTCAGTAAATTCCTTTGTGCTGAGAAATTTATGATACCGCTTTCTTGCGATAAGATCGTATATGGAGAGGCCGGCCTCAAGTGTCCACTTTCCCGGTCCCCGTCCGTTGTATACAGGCACCAGGAATTCAAGGGGCTCTACAAGTCCCGGAGCTTCCAGAAGAAGCCTTTCGCGTTCCTTTACCGCATCCCGTGTCAGAAAAATCTTCCCCTCTTTCAGATACCGGAGCCCGCCGTGCACAAGTTTTGAGGAACGGCTTGATGTTCCCCATGCAAAATCCTGCTGCTCAACAAGAAGCGCTTTGAGGCCCATCTTGATTGTTTCATGAAAAATGCCCGCGCCGGTAATACCGCCGCCGATTATTATCAGATCCAGGTTTTCCTTCAAATCTTTCATAAATTATTTCCCTTCAAGTTTTTCCACAAATCGATACTCTTTTCCATGGTTGCGTAGACAATACGTTCTATCCCCTTTCCCCCGTTCCGGATGTTTTTATACATTTCAAGGTAAAAACTCCGGGAACTTTTTCTTGCTTCTTCCATTTGAAAGTACAGGGATCCAAGCATTTCATACATTGATGAAAAATCATTAAAAATAAGGACGTAAACAGGGTTATGCGAATACCTGGCCATTGAAATCTGAAGGTTCCAGTCAAAACGCGTGAAAATCATTGCATCGTCTTCAATGGTCTTCGCCTGTTCGAGAATCCCAAGAAGAGCCTCGGGCTTATTTGCAGCAGCCAGACGGGCTATTACCGGAAGAAGAGTGCTTCTTGCCTCGAGGAGGTGGATCACAAAATCATCCGGGAGAAAATCGGTATATTTTGAAAGAATGCTGAGCAGCCCCATTCCGCCATTTTCCCAAAAGCTATTGACCTTTGTCGGTTTTCCCTGACAAATTGTAAACCATCCCTGTCCTGCAAGACGGTGAAGGCTTTCTCTGAGTGTAGGACGGGTTACGCCAATCAGTCCTGCCAGGGTTCTTTCACCCGGCAATTCAGAGCCGGGAGGGTAGGTTCCGTCCAGGATCGATGTTATCAGTTTGTGTTCAACAAACCGGGCAGGTCTTAAGGGTAAGTCAGAAATATTATCCACAGCTTTTTTTATCCTTTACTTTTTTTAAATTAACTGGTAAGAGGTCATACCAGTTGGTTAAACAATTGTCAAGATTTTCTTTTTGTGTCATGTTTGACATCCATGTAAGAAGTCCTCTTTACATGGATTTAGTACCTATTTGTTGAAATCACACCATGTTTGCGAAAGATTTGTCATATAACCATTGTGAATTAAGGGATTGAGGAATTCCGGTTTAGCCAGGTTAGGCACTTTTCCGGTTTATCCGAGTTAGTTAAACCCTGAACCTTTGAACCTCTGAACCCGTGAACGGTTACGTAAAAGGAGAGAGGTCACATTGAAAAAACAAAAAGGTTTTATTCCGGCCTGGTCAGATGAAGCTCCTGGAGCAGAAAATTACAGATCAATTTTTAAATGGGGAGCTCCGGACAGATTTAAGCATCCGAATCACAGATTGTATGACATGATGAAAAAAAGTTTAACCTGACGGATGATGACTTTTCAGAAAAAAATGCATGGGTAATGAACCGGTTATGCTGGACAGCCCTTCTCGCATTCAGGAGGAGCATTTAAACCGTTTAGGCGCCATAGCCGGAATAGAGAATGTTTCTTCAGATGATTATTCCAGGCTGAAATATTCAAGCGGAAAAACTGCAGAGGAGGCTATCTCCCTGAGGCAGGGAATCCCGGGCAAAACAGCGGATCTTGTTATCCACCCTAAGAACAAGGATGGTGTTAAAAAAATCGTATTATACTGCAATGAACATGGTCTTCCAGTTTATGTTTACGGAGGCGGGTCTTCGGTGATTTTGGGCTTTTTACCTGTCTGGGGCGGAGTGACACTGGTAATGAATACACATATGAACCGTGTACTTTCCTTTAGCGAAACCAACCAGACCATCACGGTGGAACCCTTTGCCTTGATTTACCGGAAAAGGAAAGATGGGACTGAAAGCCATGTCCCTTTATAAAAATTTCTGAGCTTCCGCAATACTGCCTATGTCTCCCATGACAATGAGTGTCATTCCAGGCTTTAAGGTTAGCAAATATCCCGCTTGACAATCCAGATGCTATTCGATATTCCCACACTGAACGAAGTGACTAAAGTGAACTTAAGTTGTCAATTTCTTTATCATGGCCATCTGCGTAGCCGCAGGTTTAGTAGGGGTACTACAAACATATGATAGATGAACAGGATAAAAAAATTATCAGTCTCATCCAGGGAGATCTCCCTTTAGACCCGAGCCCGTTTGCCCTTTTGGCGCAGAAGAGCGGGATGGATGAAGATGAGTTCATAGATAGGGTTAAGAGCCTCAAGGAACGGGGCATTATCCGGCGGTTCGGGGCCACCTTGCGTCACCAGGAGGCAGGGTTCAATTCAAATGCCATGGTCGCCTGGTTAGCGCCGGATAACCGCATAGATCAAATAGGGAAGACCTTTGCCCGGTTTCGGGAGGTTTCCCACTGTTATCACAGGGCGCCCCAAAGGGACTGGCCCTATAACCTCTATACCATGATTCATGGCAGCAACAGGGAAGAATGCTATCGGATCGCAGACCAACTCTCAGAGGCGGCAGACCTTAAAGACTATGAGCTCCTTTTCAGCGAAAAGGAGTTCAAGAAAACAAGTATGAAATATTTTTCGGAGAAAAATCATGGGAAAACAATCTGAACTCCTTTTTGAAAAGGCACAAAAATACATCCCTGGCGGGGTAAACAGCCCGGTAAGGGCAGGAAAGTCGGTTGGCATGAACCCGCCCTTTATTGCCGAAGCAACGGGCGCCCTGATCCGGGATGTGGATGAAAATGAGTATATAGACTATGTTGGTTCATGGGGGCCGATGATATTGGGCCATGCCCATCCAATGGTAGTAGCCGCAATTGAAAAAAGGATTGCAAAAGGGACAAGCTATGGCGCGCCAACAGAACTGGAAGTGACAATGGCAGAGACCATTGTTGACATGGTTCCATCCGTCGAGATGGTCCGAATGGTAAATTCCGGTACCGAGGCAACCATGAGCGCCATCCGTCTTGCCAGAGGATACACAGGCAGAAAAAAACTTATCAAGTTCGATGGCTGTTATCATGGCCACGCCGACAGCCTCCTTGTATCAGCGGGCTCGGGGGTGGCCACACTCGGCATCCCCGGAAGTCCTGGAGTGCCGGACGACTTGGCCAGACATACCATTTCAATCCCCTTCAATGACATAGAAGCAGTGAATCAGGCCTTTGATAAATACGGCCCGGAAATCGCCTCTGTTATTGTTGAGCCGATCCCCGGCAACATGGGCGTGGTCATCCCTGATAAACCCTTCTTGAGGGAACTCAGGAAAGTTACCCGAGAGCACGGTGCCCTTCTCATATTTGATGAAGTAATCAGTGGTTTCAGGGTCGCGCCGGGCGGGGCACAGGAGCTATATGGCATTCTGCCTGACCTCACATGCCTTGGAAAGATCATAGGAGGCGGTCTGCCGGTCGGGGCGTACGGGGGCAAAAAAGAAATCATGATATGTATGGCTCCGGAAGGGGAGATCTACCAGGCAGGCACCCTTTCAGGGAACCCTCTCGCAATGGCAGCCGGAATTGCCACACTCGAAATCCTGAAACAGGGCAATCTCTACATGGAACTTGAGCAAAAAAGTGATGTCCTCTTTTCAGGGCTTGAAAACGCGGCACGAGATGCAGGCATCCAGGTAGTT
Organism: Desulfobacteraceae bacterium; assembly: GCA_030611815.1. GTDB lineage: Bacteria > Desulfobacterota > DSM-4660 > Desulfatiglandales > Desulfatiglandaceae > Desulfacyla. The sequence continues at coordinate 591 of JAUWPC010000079.1, read as the reverse complement.
ATAAACCGTGTCGGCTCAATGGGCACCCTCTTTTTTACGGCCAAACCAGTCTCGGATTTTGCCGCTGCCAAGGAGAGTGACCAGGATCTCTTCAGAAAATATTACAGGAGCATGCTTGAACAGGGCATATATTTGGCCCCATCCCCCTTTGAAGCCAGTTTCCTATCCGCGGCCCACACAAACGAAATGATAGAAAAAACCATTCGGTCCGCCTCAAAGGCCTTCAGGAGATTGCGTGCCTAAAGTTAAAGAATCTTGCCCAATTAAATACTGATTCAGGCGTTGGCCAAGTCTTAACTTTCAGTTTCTAAGGTCAAAGGTTCCTTCAGGCTAATTGAAGAAAAAGGGGGCTCCGGTCTTCATCACACTATTTAGCCGCAACAAGCTTGCCCTTATTTAAAATTGCATCGCCGAAGGCGTACCACAACTTTAGGCACTTTAGTCACTTCAATTCACTTATGACCGGCAACTCCTCAACCCGTAGAACCTCTCGATGGAACAACTACCAGCGGTAGTGGTTTGGGCCGATCAAATAACTGCTTTTACCCGGCAAAAACCTGTTGACTTTGCCGGAAAACTTATGATAGGAAC
>JAUWPC010000334.1 GCA_030611815.1 Desulfobacteraceae bacterium | reverse complement strand
AACAACCAGTGGTTCTGCGCCTTTTTGCAATTGACGAACCCGTTTGGCTGAGAGGTGAATCAATCCAAACCGATTATCCACCTTTTCCAGGCAGTCTTCTACCGTGATTCGTGCCATCACTCACTCTCCTATTTGGTTAGTTACAACTTTGGAGTATATGTTTATCGAAATCACTCATTAAAAATAAACTTTGTAATATAAGGCTTCTTATGTTAAATGTAAAGAATAAATTGGTTTAGGAAGGCTATAACTCAGGAGATCCACAATCATGTTAGCCAAAGTCCTCAGTAGCGCCGTCATCGGAATCGATGCCTATGTAGTAGAGGTTGAGGTGGACATCTCCCAGGGGCTCCCTTCCTTTGCCACCGTGGGTTTGCCGGAAGGGGCTGTCAGGGAGAGTAAAGAGAGGGTCAAAGCCGCAATCAAGAATTCGGGTTATCACTTTCCCTCCGATCGAATCACGGTCAACTTAGCACCCGCAGACATTAAGAAAGAGGGCTCTGCATTTGATCTCCCCATGGGCCTCGGCATTCTTGCGGCCACAGGGCTGGTCAACAGGTCCTCCTACTCAGGCTATGTTTTCTTGGGCGAATTGGCCTTAGATGGCCTCATAAGGCCTGTCAGGGGCGTTTTGCCGATGGCCATTGCCGCAAAAAAATTGGGCCTCAAGGGTATCTTCCTTCCCGAGGAAAACGCTTCTGAAGCAGCCGTAGTGGAGGGGATCGATATCTTTCCCGTTAATGCCCTGGCACAGGTTGTTGGCGCCCTGAGGGGCATTACCAAATTAAATCCTTTAAAGGTGGACCTGGACAAACTCTTTCAGCCGCCTGTTTCCGATGTTGATTTCAAGGATGTCCGTGGCCAGGAGAACGCAAAAAGGGCCGTTGAGATCTCGGCCACCGGCGCGCATAATCTTATAATGATAGGCCCTCCTGGTTCTGGCAAGACCATGTTGGCAAAGCGCCTTCCCACGGTTCTCCCGGTTCTCAGCTTTGAAGAGTCTCTTGACACGTCCAAGATCTACAGTGTAATGGGGTTGATGCCTTCGGGCCACGGTCTCATCACCCTGCGCCCGTTTCGCTCGCCGCACCACACTATTTCTGACGCCGGCCTTATCGGGGGAGGCCAAAATCCCAAGCCTGGTGAGGTGAGCATGGCACACAACGGCGTCCTCTTCTTGGATGAACTCCCGGAATTCAGGAGGAATGTTTTGGAGGTATTGAGACAACCAATGGAAGATGGACAAGTGACTATTTCCCGTGCCAATTCAACGGTTGCCTATCCTGCCGAATTCATGTTAGTGGCTGCCATGAACCCTTGTCCGTGCGGTTTCTTAGGCGATCCCAAGAGGGAGTGCATCTGCACAACATTGCAGATTCAGAGGTATCGGGCCAAGATATCCGGACCCCTGTTAGACCGTATCGATCTACATATGGAGGTCCCTGCCGTGCCCTACAAAGACCTTGCAGGGATATCTGAAGGGTCCTCATCAAAAGAGATCCTCAAAAGGGTGATGGGTGCGCGGAAGATCCAGGAAGAGAGATTTGCACGGACAAAGATATTTACGAACGCCCGAATGAACAGCCGCCACATCAAGAAATATTGCCGAATTGACTCAGAATCAGGCGCCCTGTTAGAAAAGGCCATGGACCGATTCGGCCTGAGCGCAAGGGCACACGCCCGCATACTGAAGATCGCCCGGACCATCGCTGATTTAGAGGGACGCGCTGAAATAAAAGCGCCCCATGTGGCAGAGGCCATCCAGTACAGGACCCTTGATCGTAAGATTTTAAGATGAAAGGCCGCCTCATCTATGGAATCCTGAAAAGACACACCGATTTAAAGGAGCGCACATGAACGGCAAAGAGGTCATAATAGGTGTAACCGGCGGGATTGCGGCCTATAAGGCAGCAGAGATTGTGAGGCTCCTGAAGAAAGATGATATCATGGTCAAGGTGGCCATGACAAAAAGCGCCACCAAGTTCGTGACCCCGCTCACCTTTGAGGCCCTCTCCGGGGAGAGGGTTATCCACGACATGTTCGGCCAGGAAGGGACCGCCATAGACCACATCCGATGGGGCCAGGAGTCAGATCTTATTATTATTGCCCCGGCCACGGCCAATTTTATCGGAAAGATGGCACACGGCATTGGGGATGATTTCCTCTCCACCTGCGTGCTTGCGGCCACGGCAAAGATGCTTGTCTGTCCTTCCATGAATACCCGGATGTTTGAGAACCCGGCAGTGCAGGAAAATCTCAGCCTGCTTAAAAGACGTGGATTTATTATCATGGAACCGGGTCAAGGGGAACTGGCCTGCGGGACAGAGGGCCCTGGCCGGCTGCCTGAACCGGATGAGATCCTCGAACAGGCCAAGAAGCTGCTATCAGACCAAGACCTCTTAGGCCTGAAGATCTTAGTAACGGCCGGGCCTACCACAGAACCGATTGATCCTGTCAGATATATTTCCAATAGGTCATCAGGGAAGATGGGCTACTCCCTTGCAAGGGCCGCTGCGCGCAGGGGAGCAGACGTAATCCTTGTGAGCGGTCCCACAGGCCTCAACCCCCCTCCCGGCCTCAACTTCTGCCCGGTAATAACGGCAGAGGATATGCGGCGCTCGGTCTTTGAAAATCGGCCCGGATGTGATATAATTATCAAAGCTGCGGCGGTTTCCGATTACAGACCCCGGGATTGTGCAGTGCAAAAGATCAAGAAGGGGGCTGAATCACTTTCACTCGACCTAATAAAGAATCCGGACATATTAGCCGAGTTAGGTAGTACAATAGAGGGATCCCCCTCTGTATTAGTGGGATTTGCCGCGGAAACAGAGGACCTCATTGCAAATGCCGAAAAAAAACTCAAGTCAAAAAACCTTGATATGATTGTGGCAAACGATGTTTCAGGTAAAGATGCGGGCTTTGAAACAGACACTAATATGGTCAAATTTATCTACAGGGACGGGCATATTGTTGATTCACCCCTGATGACCAAGGATAAGGTGGCCGATCTTGTCCTGGACAGGGCTAAAGCGCTCAGAGAGACTAAACTTGAAGGTTGAAGAGGAAATCCGAGATATTTTTTCCCATATGAGGGTTTTGATCGAGGCTTATCAGAATATCGGTCTTGGCCCCCCTCCCCTTTCAGCCGATACCCTGCGCTTCTTGAGCCCTGATCAATCGAATAATGCCGCCCTAAACATCAGAAGTGTCGCTAAAACTGAGGATAACAGAGACCAACCGGATCATCCTGCTTCTCTCAAAGGCCTGAGAGAGCATATTGGCGACTGCCAGAGATGTAAGCTGTACAAGGGCCGGACCCATCTGGTCTATGGGGAGGGCTCTCCTGTGGCTAAGCTGGTCTTTGTGGGTGAAGGTCCGGGGTATGATGAGGATCTGGCAGGGAGGCCTTTTGTGGGGGAATCCGGGAAATTGCTGACAAAGATTATTGAAAAGGGAATGGGGCTGACCCGGGAAGAGGTGTATATCTGTAACGTGGTCAAGTGTCATCCCCCTAAAAATCGCGATCCGGAGAGGGATGAAATCGAGGCATGTGTGCCTTTTCTGAAAAAACAGCTCCAAATT
>JAUWPC010000243.1 GCA_030611815.1 Desulfobacteraceae bacterium | reverse complement strand
TTGCCAGAGATATTTTTGTAGGGACGATGGAACACCTTATAACCCGCTGGCTCCTGAAAGAGAGATCCTATTCCCTGTTCGAGAACTTGGAAGAGGTTTTTAATTTGATGATTGATGGGTTCAGGGCAAATGGTGTGGAGGGGATGTCGGGGGCAGACACTAAATAGGGAAGGTCTTGGTGGAGATGAAGTTTCAGGCCGGATATTACAATGGCTCTTAGGTAGTGTCCATCCAGAATGGATAGACAATGGGTAGTCTGTAATGTCCTTTTACTCATAAGTATTTCAAAAGGAGGGTTGTAAATGGCTAAGGTATTGTTTGAATGGGATTATTCATCGTACCCGGGGGCAAAGGCCTATCCGAATCTGTTCAAGCCGATTCAGATGGGCAACCTTATGGTCCCTAACCGGATAAAGTATGCGGCCACTGAAGACAACTTGAACGACCATAACGGTTTTATTACGGATGCCGATGTGGCCTATATGCGGTCAAGGGCTGAAGGTGTTGTGGGCGGCCTATGCTTTATGCAGGGGGTATACATGGATGAGGCCGGGAAGGGCCAGGGCTACGTTGGCCAGGCCGCTTGCTGGGATGACAAGTATGTGGAAGGCCTGAAGAGGATTGCCGATGCGATTCACGGGGAAAAGGCGATTGCCGGATTCCAGTTGATGGATTGTGGCCGGGTCGGGGCGGTGGAGGTTGAGAGCGGGCATGGTCCCTCTACAGTGCCCCAGCGTCTGAGGATCTTCAAGCCGATGTACGAGATGACCAATGCTGAAGTAAAGGAGATGGTCCAGCAACATGTAGATGCCGCGAAAAGGGGTGTTGAAGCGGGCTTCGATGTGATGGAGATCTCAGGGATTGTGGGATACCTTATCTCCAATTTCGTTTCCAGTTACACAAACCGCAGGACTGACGAGTACGGTGGCGATATCAGAGGCAGATGCCAGGCTATGGTCGAGATCATCCAGGGCGTCAAAGAGGTATGCGGACCGGACATCCCGGTGGGTATCCGTCTCTGTTCTGAAGAGCTGTTGAATGACGTTAAGGGGAATACGCCCGAGGAATCGATGGAGACCTACAAGATCGCCGAGGAAGCAGGCGCGGATTACATTAGTTGCACCTTAGGGTGGCAGGAGTCCATATTCCCTGTGATTAGCAGAGACATCCCCCAGGGGAACTGGCTCTATTTAGCAAAGAGGGCCAAGGAGAATGTGAAGATACCGATCCAGATGGCCTACAGGCTGTTTACCCCGGATAAGCCCGACAAGGCTGTCGCTGATGGAGGGCTCGATATTTGGGAGATATGCCGGTCCATGATTGCCGATCCCCTGATGCCTAAGAAGGTGTTGGAAGGGAGAGAGGACGAGATCAGGCATTGTGTGGCGTGCAACCTATGTCTTGCCAGGCTGTTCCGTGACGCCCCCATGACCTGCTATATCAATCCCCGTTGCGCCCATGAGCATGACGAGAACTTTACCCCGAAACCTGCGGAAGAGGAAAAAGAGATTATGATCGTGGGTGCAGGTCCTGCCGGGATGGAATGCGCCTATGTGGCTGCACAGAGGGGCCATGAGGTGCATGTCTACGATAAGAGAGGTGAGGTCGGCGGTACGCTCCTGGATGCCTCCCGTGCCCCTTACGGTGATGAAGAGCTGATGACCTGTGTCAATTATCAGAAGACCATGTGTGAAAAGGCAGGTGTCCAGTTCCATTTTAACAACGAGGTGACAGATGAACTGATAGCGGATGAGATGCCTGACACCGTGGTTTTGGCAACAGGACCGGTCTATCCCGTGATAGAGGATTCCGAAGATCGTGACGACGTAGTGAACGTCCTGGACGTTCTGAGTGGCAAGGCCCAGGTCGGAGAAACGGTGGTGGTCTGGGGAAATCGAAAACCGGGCATTGGTGTCGCGCTCTTCTTAGCCAAGCAGGGCAAGAAGGTTACCATTGTTGGCAAGGAAAAGAGTGCGGGCTTTGACATTAATCCATCCTTTAAGTGGCGGTACATGATCTACCTGAAGCAGAACGGAGTTATGGCCTATAATGACTGCGACATCGAAGAGCTCAACGACGGTGAAATCATAGTAAAGACTTATGATGGATACCGGTTCCCGGTTAAATGCGATACAGTGGTAGTATCTGAGCGGGAGGCAAACGAAAGTCTGAAAAAGATAGTCCAGGCAGAAGGCATAGAGCTTTTCGTCATCGGAGATGCCTTGGTACCCCGCAACCTGTCCAGTGCCGTTCATGACGGCTACCGGATCGGTCTCAGAATTTAAGGAGGAGAAAAATGCCAGTTAATGCAGAAAAAGAGATAACTAAATTGTGGCGGAATCTTCACAATGCCCAGAGTGAAATCTGTAAAACCTTCTACCGTTGGCGGGAAGTGGCGATTGAAGTTGCAGGTCCTGATGTAAAGCCCTTGGACATCGCCTTAAAGGCCGCCGAGATGATGGGGAAAGATATGGGAAAGAACTTTCTCCCCCGTTTGAACTGGTTGAAGGGCGAAGAGACCTTTATGATGAATTTAGGCAGGGCCTTGGCCGGGATCTGGGTCACGGAGGGTGGAACTGCCATGGCGGAGAAGGGCGAAAACCCGGGCGAAATCTTTATCCGATGCACCCGTTGTCCCTGGCCAACTGCTGCCAAGGAGTTCGGGGTTCCCATGGAAGAAGTGGCTCTTACGAGAGAGAGGCTTTTTCAGACCATCCTTGAAGATGTCAACGTCTTCTTCAATATTAACCTGAAGATTGAAATGCTGAAGGCCATCCCGAGAGGGGAGGGCGAGTATCTTTTGAAACTGTACAAAGAAGAATAACGATGTTTTCGAAATACAAAACACTCTCGTAAAACATCTTATCTTTTTACGAGACCATCAATAAAAAATAGAGGAGTTGAAAAAATGGCTGCTCAGATAGATTTAGAGAAGTGTACCATGTGTGGTGGAAACGTCCAGCCTTTGTGTATTGAGGCGTGTCCTGATATGGCGATAAGGGTGCAGGATAACAGGGTCGTAGTGACAGAGTTCATTTGTGAGGACTGTAATGAATGTGGCTGTGTCTGCCCGGATCACGCAATAACCATACCCCTTGATAAAGTAACGTTTTGAAATTGAATAATGAAGATTGACTATTGAATATTGAAAACATTTGATAGTCAATCTCGCCTTTGGTGAGAAGACTATTAACGTAATGGAGAGGTTATTATGAAGGCAAACAAGATTGATCATATATGTATCGCGGTCAAGGATTTGGAGGCGGCTAAGAAGGTCTGGGAGCCCATGTTGGGGAAGTCAGGTCCTGATGACGCCTATGTTGATGAACCTGAAAAAATCAGTGTAGCCAGATACTGGGTCGGTGAAGTCGGTTTTGAGCTTATGGAATCCACGACCCCGGATGGAGACGTGGCAAAGTTCATCGATAGAAACGGTGAGGGAGTTATGCTCATCAGTTTTAATGTGGACAACACGCGAGAGGCCGTTGATGAGCTGAAGGCAAAGGACTATCCGTTTATTCCAGATTCAAAGGGCGAGATCGCAAGGCCTTTTCGTGATTGCGAATTTGCCTTTATACATCCCAAGAAGCTGAACGGGGTCCTGACCGAGCTGATTGATTATAAGTGGGACGAATTAAAATAGAAACTTGAAAATCGAAACTTGAAACTTGGCTCTTGAAACCCGAGAGGGGATCTTTCCAGTTTCAAGTTTCTAATTTCGGGTAACAAATACAGATCATGGGCAAACGATACAAGACCTTTGAAGTCTATCTTGTGTATATCGATCCGGACAAGTGCGATGGATGCGAGGAGTGTATTAAATTCTGTCCTGTAGATGTTTTTGATATGTCACATAAGGCGACTGTCGGGCGGCCTCAAAACTGCTTAGGGTGCACGACCTGTGTAGCTGTGTGCAAATCCGGGGCAATCATAATAACAGAGATATGAGGGGAATTGAGGAATTATAAATTTAGGAATTTAGGATTTGAAGGTGTGTTTGATTCATTTTAATCCCTTAATCCCTAAATCCCTCAATTCACAATTATCGCTTTCAGGTGACTCCATGAGTGATTCCATTTTGATAATCGGCGCGGGAATTGCCGGGATCAATGCCGCATTGAATGCCGCTAAATACGGGAGCAAGGTGTACCTGGTGGATGATACGGCAAGCATAGGCGGAATGATGGCCAGGTTAGACAAGACCTTTCCCACAAATGACTGTTCCATATGCATAGAAGCCCCTGAGATGTACGAGGTCGATAATCATCCCAACATTGAAATCCTCACCAATACGGAAGTCCGGAAGGTCAAGAAAAAAGAAGGGGGTTTCAATGTTAAGCTTGTGCAGAAGGCCAGGTTTATCGATCCGGAGAAATGTACTGGTTGCGGCGCGTGCATTGAGGCATGTCCCGTGAGTATCCCTGACGAAATGGACGGCAAGATCAGCGGGATGAGGAAACTGGTCTACATGCCCTTTCCCCAGGCTGTGCCCAATGTGGCTGTAATCGATCCTGACTGCCGGTATGGCAATATGCGCGAGAATGGGGCATGCATCGGAGAATGTGTGGTGGACTGCAGCCAGTGCAGAGAATGCCCTATCGCCTTATGTGTGAAGGCATGCATCAATGAGGGAAAGGATGCGGTGCGGCTATGGCAGTCCAACAAAAACCTGAAGCTCGATGTGAAGAGTATTATTGTTGCCACAGGGATAATGGACGCAAAACCGCCCACAGGACTGCACGGATATGACGTGGCTGATAATGTCATTACCTATATCCAGTTTGAGAGGTTGATGAATGCCGGGGGGCCGACTGAGGGGCATATTATAAGACCCTCTGACGGCAAACCGGCCAAAAAAATCGCATGGCTCCAGTGTGCGGGCCGCGGGCTGGATCATGGGATACCCTACTGCTCAAAGGTATGTTGTATGGTAGCGACAAAGCAAACCATTATAACCAAAGAGCATGATGCATCCGTTGACACAACTGTTTTTTATAATGACCTCAAGGCATACGGGAAGGGTTTCTGGGGGTTTTATCAGAAAGCCTTAGAGAATGGTGTCAGGTATGTCCGGGCCAGACCCTATGATGTTTTCGAAGAGAGTGAAACAAAGAATTTGACGATCAGATATGAAGACCTGGACACCGGAAAGCTGATGGAAGAGGAAGTGGAGCTTCTGGTGCTTTCCACGGGACTTGTTCCTTCGGACAGGAACAAAAGGTTGGCCAAGACATTAAAAATCGAATTGGACAAGTTCGGATATTTCAATGAGAAGGACCCGTTAATGGCTCCTTTAGAAACAGGGGTTGACGGAATATACCTCTGCGGGGGCGCTACCGGTCCCATAGATATCTCAGAATCGGT
>JAUWPC010000191.1 GCA_030611815.1 Desulfobacteraceae bacterium | reverse complement strand
CCGAAAAGTTGGAAAAAGAAGGTGTTGATCCGAGAGTCCCATGGCTCTATAACTACAAACTTGATTTTCGTTTCAATTAATAGTTGACCTCCCAAAGACAAAGTGCCAAAGTCCAATAAACTAGGCCTAAAAAATCGCTGCGTACGCGGGAATCCAGAACCTGTTGCCGGGCCTCTCTGCAGACAGGACGGTCGAAATCCTTGACACATATTACCCGAGTCCCCTGGTCGGATGTGTCGCGTAGACCTTGAGAAAACTATCCTTTGTAAAATGACACGAAGTTCCTTAACTTTAGGCACTTTAAACTTTAGGCACTTTAGGCACTCAAGTAAAATACCCATCAACAACGAGAATAAGGATGCCATATGGGAGACCATAAAATCACGGTGTATTCGCAACCCTTCTGAGGCCCCTGTTCCGCACTGGCAGAGTATCTGACCGGCAAAGGAGTGTCATTTTTGAGAAAAGATCTGATGATAGACGAAGAGGCCCGGGACGAGCTATTCAGCCTGGGCGTTCGCTCGGCGCCCGCCCTGGTGGTGGACGGCGAGGTGGTGATCGGGTTCGACAAGGCGCGCATCGACGCCCTGTTGAACCTCTGATCACGGCGAGACGGCGGCACTGTGGGATATGGGATGTCCATAAAATTATAAATGTCTCTTAATGAAGAGGTTTTGCAGATGAAAATAGCTGTGATGGGTGTTGGTGGCGTAGGAGGTTATTACGGCAGTCTGCTTGCACGGCATTATGCTGAAAACAGGGATGTCGAGGTCATATTCATCGCAAGGGGAGCGCATCTGGAAGCAATCAGAACAGACGGACTGCAGATGCTGAGCCAAAAAGGAGAATTCACGGTAAGACCATCTCTGGCAACTGATAATCCTGTGGCGTGCGGGCCGGTCGATATCCTGCTCCTTTGCACAAAAGGCTATGATCTCGAAGATAGTGCAAGATTGGTTTCGCCGTGTGTGGATGAGAATACCGTCGTGATTTCATTGCTCAACGGTGTGAATAACCCGGAGCGGCTCAGGACGTTTCTTCACGAAGGGAAGATATTGAATGGCTGTGTATATCTATCGGCGCATATTCTGAGACCGGCTGTTATCCAGCAGATAGGCGGCTCAGGCAAGCTGTTCTTTGGTGGTGAATCGGATCTACCGGTCGATGGAAAAAGTATCGAGGATATCCTGCGGGCCGCAGATATAGATGCTGAGTACAGCAGGGATATAGAAAGCATCGTGTGGGAAAAGTACATATTCATCTGCCCGTTTGCAAGCGCGACCACATTTCTTGACAGGACCATCCAGGGTGTTCTGGATGATGGGGAAGGAAAAGCGCTTCTTGAAGGTCTGCTCGGGGAGGTCATCCATATTGCAGAGACGCGGGGCGTGAACCTGCCAGAAAATATCCGGAAAATTACGATCGATAAGGCCTTCACCTTCCCCTATGAAACAAAAACATCGATGCAGAAGGATGTTGAAGACGGAAAGAAAACAGAAATCGATACATTTACCGGATACATCGTTAAAGCGGCCAGAAAGCACGGCGTATCGGTTCCTCATCACGATAAGATTTACAAAGCCCTGGAAAAGCGCTTGCAGACATAAACCGTGATTTAGCGTAATATGAATACGGTTTAGGTGGAGGGAGGAAAGGATCTGTCATGATCGACAGACAGGATTTTTGGAATCCGTTTTTGGAGACGCTTCCTCGTGAAAAGCTTGTGGAGATCGAGCTGAAGAATTTTCGCAGATATATGCGTTATGCCAAGGATCATTCCGAGTTTTATCGCAAGACATTGGCGGGTGTTGAGCCGGATGATATCAGGAACAGAGAAGATCTCAAGAGCCTGCCGCTCACCGATAAGGAGGATCTTAGGCTTGCACAGGAAGGAAAAGGCACCACTATTTACGGTGATCTCTTGGGGGTGGACCCGAAGGAGGTGAGCGATTTTCGCCAGACCTCGGGCACCACGGGAAAGCCGGTGTATGTCCCGGAGAGCTATGAGAGCTGGCAATGGCGTGTGGAGATCTGGTGTCATATCCTATGGATGGCCGGTTTCCGAGAAACCGACAGGGTCTTTATCCCCTTTGGATACAATGTCTATGTTGCGTTCTGGGAAGGACACTATGCAGCGCAAAAACTTGGGTGCGATGTGGTGCCGGGGGGTGCGCTGGATACCATCGGCCGGATCAACAAGATGATGGAGATCGGAGCGACCGCCCTCCTGAATACCCCCACCTACGGCCTTCACATGGCCGAGGCCGCAAAAAAGATGGGAAAGGATCCCAAAGAAATCGGAATACAGCGGATGGTATGCGCTGGAGAACCCCTCCCCCATGCCACCCGCTCCATGCTTGAAGACGCGTGGGGTGCCGAAGTCTACGATCATATTGGGGGCACCGAGCCCTGCGCCTGGGCCGCCATGTGCAGCGAACGAAACGGTCTCCATATTATGGAACCGTTTTTTCTGGTAGAAATCCTTGATATGGAGACCCTGAGCAAGGAGGTGGAAGAGGGGGAATTAGGGATAGCCGTTGTGACGCCGCTTGGCAGGCACTCGTTTCCCCTGATCCGTTTTAACACAAAGGATGTGGTCAGGAGAGGAACAGACGGATGCCCCTGTGGCAGAACATCGATGATGATTTCCGAGGTCACCGGCAGGGCAGACGATCTGAGAAAGATCCGCGGCGTGCTCTTTACACCGGTTTCCGTGGAGGAAGTCCTTAGAAAGGAGTTTCCCACGGTCAGTGAATATGAGATCATTGTCAGGAAAAAAGGGATTATGGACGAGATTACCCTCAAGGTGGAGCCTCGGGAAGAGATGGGGAGTGATGCCATGGCCACGCTTTTGGCCGGGATCACCGAGCGGTTGAAGATAAAGACGAACCTGAGGTTTAATATCCAGCCCGTCAGACCGGGAGAACTACCCCGTTACACGCTGAAATCCAAGAGGTTTAAAGATCTAAGGGAAGGACAGTCAGATGGAAAATGAAGTTGTGGATAATCAGATGCGGCTCCTTAAGGACATGAAAGGAAAAATTGAGGAGATTGAACGGCTTGTCCTCGAACTCAAAGACTTGGGCAGGGGAATGCCGGTGGTGGAGAAGAATGCGCAAAGCATCTTGAGTTTCACGCATGTCTTAAGGTTTGGTATTTCAGATTTGGCTGAAGTATAAAACATTATAACCGCGAACCGTGAACCTTTGACCGCGTGCAAAACATTCAAGGAGGTTGATGATGGGAGAGACAAAGAAGATTAGAACCGCGTGCCGGAGTTGTCATGGGGGATGTGGTGTCATTGCCCATGTAAAGGACGGGAAGGTGATCAAGGTGGAAGGGGATCCGGATTCCCCCCTCAGTTACGGGACCCTGTGCGCCAAGTGCCTTGCCATCACGCAATTGGCCTACCACCCTGACAGGATCCTCCATCCCATGAAAAAAGGGGCGAAAGGCTGGGAAAGAATTACCTGGGATGAGGCATTGGATACGGTGGCCGGGAAGTTTAACGAGGTCATCGAAGAATATGGTGCGGAATCCATTGTGGTCGGACAGGGAACAGGGAGGGATTACGAGAGTCATCTCTATCGGTTTGCCAACCTCTTGGGCACCCCCAATGTTCTGACCGCAGGGCATATGTGCTATGTATCGCGGGTAGGGGCGACCCTGATTACGTGTGGCAATCTCCCCGTGTCCGACTGGAACGGTGGCCCCAAATGCATTGTCATGTGGGCCTGCAACCCCCAGTGGACTAACCCGGATGAGCACAAGGGCGTGGATTTCTGGAAGGCCTACAAGAACGGGAGCAAACTGATCGTCATCGATCCTCGGAAGGGGTTTCTCGCAAACAAGGCGGATCTCTGGCTTCAACTCCGTCCGGGCACGGATGCGGCCCTGGCCATGGGATTTCTAAATGTGATCATTGAAGAAGATCTCTATGACAAGGAATTTGTCGATCAATACATAAACGGCTGGGATCCTTTTGTGGAAAGGGTCAGGGAGTATCCCCTTGACAGGGTGGAAGAGATCACCTGGGTAAAACAGGATCTGATCCGGAAGGCGGCGAGGATGTATGCCACCACCAAGCCGGCATGTATCAACTGGGGAGTGCCCACGGAACAGACACTCAACTGTACGGACTGTACCCGTATCCTGACCGGTCTTATGGCTGCGACAGGGAACTTAGACGTACCGGGAGGGAACGCCTTTTTTGTGCCGCCGCCGGTACGAACCGTCTCACACTTCTGCAGACACAAAGATCTCCCCAAAGAGCAATGGAAAAAGCGCTTAGGTGGCGATCAGTACAAGTTGGCCTCAAGGGTCGCCATGATCACCCCCAAGGTGGCATGGGAGGCGATCCTGACCGGAAAACCCTATCCCTTAAAAGCAGGTCTCCTCTGCGGATCCAACCCCGTTTCCACACGGGCCAATGCAAGGGAGGCCTATGAGGCCCTCAAGAAGATTGAATTCCTTGCCGTGATCGATTTCTTCCTGACACCGACCGCGGAATTGGCCGATATTTTTCTTCCTGCCGGGACCTGGCTTGAGCAGAACCATATGGCAGACAACTGGAAACGGCACGGTTATGTGATCGCCAGACAGAAGGCGGTGGAGATCGGGGAATGCTGGCAGGATCACAAGATCTTTCAGGAATTAGGTAAGCGAATGGGACAGGACGGCTGGTGGGATACAGTGGAAGACGCCCTTGATTATCTACTTGAACCTACAGGCCTAACCTGGGAAGATTTCAAGGAAAAAGGATATCTTAAAGGAGACCAGGTTTACTACAAGTATAAAGAAAAGGGGTTTTCCACCCCTACGGGGAAAGTGGAACTCTACTCCACCGTCCTGGAAAAATGGGGTCATGATCCACTTCCCAAATACACAGAAATACCGGAGAGCCCTGTTTCCCGGCCAGACCTCCTTGAGGACTACCCGTACATTCTCAACGCAGGGCTGCGGACCCCTACGTTTTTTCATTCTGCCAACCGGCAGATTCCATGGCTGAGGGAGATCAGGCCCGATCCCATTGTGGAAATCCATCCTGAGACGGCCAAAAAACATGGGATAGAGGAAGGTGATTGGGTCTATATAGCGTCTCCAAGAGGCCGTGCAAAGGAGCGTGCCAAATTAAATGACGGGATTGATCCTCAGGTCATTGTGGCAGAGCATGGCTGGTGGTTTCCGGAGATAAAAGATCCGGGTCACGGCTGGGATATTTCCAACATCAATCTGCTGACGGATAACTCCCACGAGTTCATGGATCCTGTGATGGGCGCTACCAATTTGAGAGTCCTGCTGTGCAATATATCACCCTGCGAGGATGAATAGGAGGAAAGGAAATGAAAAAAGTCTCTTTGATGTTTTATAAGAGAGATTGCATGGGTTGTCATGCGTGTGAGGTGGCATGCAAACAGGAACACGGGCTCGGTGTGGGTCCGAGACTGGTCAGGGTGATTGAGAAAGCCCCCGCCTTTATCCCCGTCTATTGCCACCACTGCGCAAAAGCCCCCTGTAAGGATGCGTGTCCGGTGGATGCCATTTCAAGAAACGAGCAGGGGATCGTGTTGATCGATGGTGATTTGTGCATCGGGTGCAGAGAATGTGTCGAAGCATGTCCTTTCGGAGCCATGCAATACGAAGAAAACAAGGAGATTGCGGTAAAATGCGATCTCTGTGTGGACAGGTTGGCCGAAGACAAATTGCCGGCCTGCATGAGTGTCTGTCCCACAGGGTGTATCCATTTCGGCCCTGAAAAAAACATTGCCTCGGTCTTCGAGCAACACGCGTAACCAAGTAAAAGACGGATACCGGAGGGTACTGGAACTCCAACTGGATACTGAGACATGAACATAGCGAAAAATTTAGAGCATTCCGCCTTCCTTTTTCCGAAACGGCCTGCAATAAGCATAGGTCACTCCATCACCACCTATGCCCAACTTAACGAGCAGGCCAACCGTGTTGCAACGGCTCTCCTGAAATTAGGTGTCAGACCTGGGGACCATGTGGGGATCTGCGCCCCCAACTCGGGGGAGTGGTTGGCCTTTTACTTCGGCCTGATCAAGGCGGGAGCTGCAGCGGTGACCATGCCCAGCCAGTTAACACCCAGTGAGCTGGTGCAGTTGGTTGAAGAAACACACCCTAAGATTATTTATTCGGATGAAAGTCAGATGGACGTCCTGAAAGGCCTGCGAAGGCCGGGCGTACTTGAAAAGATCATCAGCCGTGGAGGCGATCTCGAGATCGATAGTCTTATGGATCTGGGATCCGCTTCCTTCAAAGCGCTCGACCTGGACCGGGATGAAACCGCGGCTATTCTGTTTACGGGGGGGACTACCGGTACACCCAAAGGGGTCATGTTGAGCCACGAAAATATAAACACCGCCATTTATAATGTGGTTTTTAGTGAGCGTTCCCGTGAGAGCGACAGATCCCTATGCTTTCTCCCACTCAACCATGTCTTCGGACAGATGCACATCATGAATGCTACCATCCTGAGCGGGGGCTGTCTCGAACTGTTTCCGACCTTCGATATGGATCTCGTGCTGGAAGCGATGGCGGCCGGGCGTGTAACCAAGCTATTTGCCGTGCCCACCATTTATGTCCGACTCCTTTCCCTGAAAAGACTTAAAGAAAGGCTGGGAGGGGTTCGATACTGTTTTTCTGCCGCAACCAGCATGGCTGGAGAGATTGTCCGTCAGTGGAGAGAGAGGACCGGTCTGGCGATTTTTGAAGCCTACGGC
>JAUWPC010000140.1 GCA_030611815.1 Desulfobacteraceae bacterium | reverse complement strand
CGCCCTTGCGGCCATGGGGCTTATTGTCAAGGCCAAGTCCCGATACTCCAACACTGCAACGAGCAAATTGCTTCTTGTCAAGGGATCACCGCAATATATCGGTTACATGATAATGCATCACCACCACTTGGTTGAGGCGTGGTCGCATTTAGATCAGGCAGTAAGGACTGGCAAGCCTGCACGTGAGAGGGGGGCTTTTGATGAGGAAGAGAGGGAAAGCTTCCTTATGGGGATGTTTAACATGGCCATGGGCATTGCCCCCGGTCTTGCAGAAGAGATCGATCTGAGCGGTAGGCGGCACCTCCTGGATTTAGGCGGAGGTCCGGGGACTTATGCCATCCATTTCTGTCTCGCAAATCCCAACCTGAAAGCGACCGTAGCAGATCTTACAACCACCAGGCCATTTGCTGAAAAAACTATTTCGCGATTCGGTCTGTCAGACAAGATCGACTTTGTTCCATGCAATTACCTTAAGGATGATATCAAAGGCTCCTATGATGTGGCATGGCTATCCCACATCCTTCACGGCGAGGGGCCTGATGAGTGCCAGATGATCATAAAAAAGGCGGTTTCCGCTTTGGAGCAGGGGGGACTGATGCTGATCCACGATTTCATCCTGAATGACACTTCCGATGGCCCTCTCTTTCCGGCCATTTTTTCTTTAAATATGCTTATTAACACCGATAAGGGCCGATCTTACACAGAGGAGCAAATCAAAGAGATGATGATCGAAGGGGGGCTGGGAAATATCAAAAGGTTAGCCTTTGAAGGCCCCAATGAGTCAGGCATCATGTCTGGCAGGCTTTGATTAACCCCGAACCTCCCATATACCCTCAATCATCAACCCTACAACGCCTTTTCTCGGTAAAAATTGCGACCGGAACCCCCTCCGGATTTCTCAAATCCTTTTATCCAGGAGTCAACCCGGGCATTGCCATAGGCCTCTTTCCAGGCAGTTACAATGATATCCACAGGGATATCCGCATAAATCCCGTGATCTGCGACATATTCCATAAACTGCTTTTTTTCCAAATTGTATGAGTGAAAAATGGAATCTTCGCGGCCATTAAATTCCAAGGGGGCTACACTATGTCTTTCGCATAGTTCCCTGTTAAATGCCGGGGTTGCCTTGACCCATTTGCCATCCAGATAAAACTCGACAAAACCATGATACACGAAAAGGTCTGAGCCCAAGAATTCAATAAGTTGCCTTGTGGCCAAATGGTTCTTGACGTCGGCAAACCCCACGCGCGACGGTATTCCGAACGCCCTTCCAAGGGCACAGAGGAGTGAGGCCTTGCAAACACAGTAGCCACGACCGCTTTTCAGGACATTGCTGGCCCGGTAATGCTCGGGTAGATAGAAGGGATAGTAGGGGTCATACCAGATGCCGTCCCGAACGGCGTAATAGAGTTTTATGGCCCGTTGAATAGTATCTGTGGTCTCGCTTATCGTCTCCGTGGCATAATCAATTATCGATTGATGATCGCTATCAATAATAGGCGTTGGGTCCAGGTATTTCTGGTCGATTTGGCTCATTAGTTTTCTCCTTGATTTGATCCGGGAGACCTTTGCAAAACGCCCCCTTTCGAAGTCTGCGTTTATCTGCCCGATTTCTGCGTCAGACTCAAATTTTAATCCTCGAAATATTCAACATATTCCTGTGGTTAAAATTTTCGCCTTCCTTGAACTCGAACAAAATTGAGCATTTTTCAAAGGCCTCCCGGCGTCAACGTAAAGCCCTCTTCTAAAAGGCGTATATCACCGTCCTATTTTTTGATGGTCTCGTAAAAAGTCCAATTTCAAATTTTTCTTGCCTATAAGTTCCTGATATTACTACATTGTAATTTCACTTTTTGTGAATCTTGTGCTTTTTTGCGGCTTTATCAATTTTTTAAACGCAATTTTTTTCTTGACACGTAGTTACTTTATAGCTAAATTGTAATCACATTTGTTCTTGCCGCTAATCATAATAAATTCGAAAATAGCATTCACATCAGATAGTTGCTGTTTATTTCAGTCCCATATGGACCGTGAAAGAAGCTTAGCAGAAATGCTCGAAGAAAAGAAATCAAAAAATGAGAAAAAAAGCGCATCCAGAAGGACCCGGGGGAAGGTCAAGTTTGAGGTGTACGGCGAGGAGATGGTAGAAAAGGTCGTTAAGTTAAGCGGGAATAGCGGGCGGGTTTATCTTCCACCTGATTGGGTGGGGTGTAGAGTAAAAATTATAAGGGTTGATTAAACTAAAGTTGCCCTATGGATGAACTGTTGGAAAACTTGCAGATAAGGAAAATCAAGGCAGAGGACGCTTCTGATATAAGCCAGATCCAGTCGGCCATCACAAAATCATCCCCGACCATTGATTTCAGACAGATTATTGAACAACAGGTCCGAAAAGACGAAGACGTCAGCTTTGTGGCCGAGATTGGTGGCAAAGTCGTAGGTTATATGATCAGTTACATCGTGTACGGCGGCTTCGGCCTTGAAAAAGGCGCCTGGATTGCTACCCTCGGCGTAGACCCCAAGTTTATGGGCCGGGGCATTGGCAAGAAATTGGCAGAGGAGATATTGGCGGTATACCGGGAAAAGGGGATCAACGATATATATACCTCTGTTCGCTGGGATTCTGTTGACCTCTTGTCCTTTTTCAAGACATTGGGCTTTGACCGGAGTAATTTTATTAATCTTAGGAAAGAGCTGGATTCTTGACTGCCGCTGTCGTCTCGACGTCTGGTCTCTCATAATGCATAGAAAAATAACTTCAGCAACTTAAGCAATTTCGACCTTCACCCGACGGGTGAAGGTCGTTTTGAGTTAAGTGCCTGCAACCCATGATTAATCAAAAAGTATGCCACGGATTCAGGTAATATAGAGGGGAGAAAAATGAGGTACGCAGAGACAGGGTTTAATTTAGAAATTGATCTAACCCGGGGAAACATCGAGAGGGTAGCAACTGACCCAAGAGACACCGAACTTTATCTGGGGGGCTTAGGTACTAACGCCAAGATATTGTGGGATAGGGTTCCTCCTGAAATTGAATCCTTTTCTCCTGATAATCTACTAATATTCGCCGCTGGGCTTTTATGTGGCACACCTGCTACTGGTTGTAATCGTACCATTGTTTCTACTATTTCTCCTCAGACTTTGTTGATGGTATATTCAATGATGGGGGGGTTTTGGGCGCCGGAATTGAAGTATGCCGGTTATGACACAGTGATCTTTCGCGGCAAGTCCCCCACGCTGGTTTATTTGTGGATAAACAATGACAAAGTAGAAATACGTGATGCCGCTCATTTGCAGGGTAAAGGCGCTATTGAAACTGCAGAACTTATTAAAGAGGAGTTGAAGGAGCCGAAAGCCCAGGTGGCTGCGATTGGTCTGGCCGGTGAAAACAGGGTCTATTATGCTTCCATAGAGCAGGGCAGGTCCAGTGCCAGCCGAGGCGGAATAGGGGCCGTTATGGGGGACAAAGGGTTAAAGGCGATAGTTGTTCGTGGAACAAAGGACGTCAATATTGCCCGACCGGCTGAATACCTGGAACTTTGCAACGAAGTGCTGGAACATATAAAAGCCCGAGATGGAAATCCAATTCCAGGGGTAATGCCCATTCTCGCCGGGCTTGGGTCGCCGCAAGAGATGGCAGTCCATGATGAGAAGTGGCACACCGAGAATTTCATGTGGGGAAATTCCCGCACCCGGATAAGAGATTTTTGGACCGAGGAAATCGCAAAGGCATGGATGGAGACTCTGGAAAGTGCGCGGACGCGGTTAATAAGTTGCTATAACTGTCCGATGAAATGCGGGGCAACACTTTCCCTCCCGGGACTTCCAACATACATGATGAAATGCTTCTCGAAACTTACTTATACACTGGCGGCCTATTCAGACCTGGATTTTGGTTTAAAAATCGCTCAACGTGCTACGGAATATGGAGTGGACGGATACTCAGCCCCGCAAGTTATGGCCTTCGCCCTTGAGCTTTACGAAAACGGCATTTTGACTGATAAAGACTTTGAAGGAATGCCGTCCGATAACGAGGGGAGATTTTACTGGTTACTTGACAGAATTGTTCGGCGGGAAGGGATAGGAGATGTTTTAGCCAATGGTACTTATTGGGCGGCCCAAGAGATCGGAAACGGCGCCGAAAGCTATGCTCATAATAATATTAAGAAACATGAGCAACTGCCTCTCAAACTATCAATGCTGAATCCCATGTATTTCCTTATGTATGCCACCGGCGAGAAGATAAACATTACCCAAATTGAGGGGAATTTCCCCCAGGCGCCTTTTCCTACGAGAGAGGAGAGAGAAGAGTTTGTAAAGGATTGGATCCAGGTCCCTGATGAAAAATTTAAGCAATATTTTTTGGACTGGGAACTACGAGGAGAAAACTCAATCCCATATTACCCAACTGTTGAAATGTGCTGTGAAATTGTTGACTGGCAAGAGATGATGCACTACATCGATGACGCCCTCGGGATGTGTGCCGGGTTGTCGTCATTCCCCCTGAAACCTCCGTATCATATACACAATTACCCGAAATTTATCTCGTCAGGGGCCGGGATCGATATGGATGAAGCCAAACTAACGCAAGCAGCCAAGAGATACCGGACTTTGGTTAGGGCCATCAATATAAGAAGAGGCATGAGGAGAAAAGATGATAAGCCACCTGAAGACCATTGGAAGAAAAGATTTCCAGAGCTGGAAGCTGAGCTTTTAGATAAGTATTACAAATTTAAGGGGTGGAATAATCAGGGTATTCCTACGAGAGAATCTTTACATGACTTGGGTTTGGATTACGTGAGTAAAGACTTCATACAGAGGGGGATCTTGACGGATGGTGAAGATACTCCTTCCAAAGAGACTTCGGCGGAAAAAAAGAATGAGGTGTAGCCGTGAAGGATGAGAAAAAGACAAAAATAATTAAAACAATAAAAATTGATGTTGATAAATGCAATGGTTGCCGGGCATGTGAGGTAATCTGCTCCGCTTTTCACGCTGCACCAAAATATAGCAGCAATAATCCGGCGAGGTCTCGTATTCGGGTGATTCATGACCCGCTTAAAGACGTATATGTTCCTATATACGCGGGTGAGTATGCTGTAGCCGAATGTGCCGGCAGGGACAAATACACGATTGACGGAAAGGAATACGACGAGTGTGCCTTCTGCAGGGCTTCCTGTCCATCCAGGGATCTTTTCAAAGAACCCGATTCCGATCTACCTCTAAAATGCGATATGTGTGAAGATGAAGAAGAGCCCTTGTGTGTTAAGTGGTGCATAACTGATGCCCTGACTTACGAAGAAAGGGAAGAGGAAGTCGAAGAAGAGGAGGAGGAGCAGGAGGAAATGGAGATCGGGTTGGAAGCATTGGCAGACAAGTATGGGTTGGACAAGATAATGGATACCGTTGCCCGAATGTCAATGAAGGGATAAAACATCTGACAGGATTACAGGATAAACATGATTTAAATCCAGTTGAAAGATCGAAACGGAGAGATCAACAAGATAAAAATAAACAATAATCCAGTTCATCCTGTCAAAAATAGGTTGAACTATTACGGCGAAGAAGAGGATTAAGAAAGACAGTGGAGATTGTAGCCGATTACAAAGAGATCATAGATGTCATCAAAGAGAGCGGTGGCGACGCCTTTAAGAGATGCTTCCAATGCGGATTATGTGATGCGGTTTGTCCGTGGAACAGGGTTAGAACCTTTAGTATGCGTAAGCTGGTCCGACAGGCGACGTTTGGTTTTACTGAGATAGAAAGTGAGGAAATGTGGCTTTGTACAACTTGTGGTAGATGCCCTCAGCAGTGCCCCAGGGACGTAAAACAGATAGAATCCGGGATTGCCTTACGCAGGGTTGCCACGGAATATGGGGTCTTTCCGACTTCTGTCAAGCCTATCCGCACCGCGAGTGGAAGCTTCATTGGCGAAGGTAACCCCCTTGGTGAAGAACAAAAAAAGAGGGCGGATTGGGCAAAAGGCCTTTCTGTAAAAACATTCACCGAGGAAATGGAGGTTTTATATTTCCCCGGCTGCTACCCCAGCTATGACCCAAGATTGAAAAAGGTCTCCACTGCCACAGCGAAAATTCTCAACTCGGCAGGGGTGGATTTTGGGATACTGGGCGCCAAGGAGAATTGCTGTGGAGAAAGCATCCGCAAGACGGGTGATGAGGAATTGTTCAAACGTCTCGCCAAGGAAAACATCAAAACGTTTATCGATAATGGCGTGAAAAAAATCCTTGTTTCTTCCCCTCACTGCTACCACACCTTCAAAAACGAATATCCCGAATTTATGGTAAACTTTGAGGTGATTCATATCTCCCAATATTTATTCGAGCTTATGAATGAGGGAAGGCTTGAATTCACCAAGGAGTATAAGAAGAAAGTTACTTATCATGACCCATGTTACCTGGGTCGACATAATGGCATATATGACGAACCCCGAGAGGTCTTAAAGAAGATATCTGGTTTAGAATTGAATGAGATGCCTGAGTCGCGTGTAGATAGTCTCTGTTGCGGAGGAGGCGGCGGCAGGGTTTGGATGGAAACTCAAAAGGGTGAAAGATTCGGCAACCTCAGAATAGAACAGGCTATTGGGGTCGGGGCTGAGTTGCTGGTTACTTGCTGTCCATACTGCATTACCATGTTTGAAGATAGCAGGATAACCATGGGTTTCGACGAAAAGATAGAGATTAAGGACATAACGGAGATAATACAGGAAGTTATTTAGCGCCCATCCACAAATGGTCTTTTTGCACAATATCTGCGTTATGCTAAAAAAATAATCCTCGGAATATCAAATATATGCCTGTGGTTATTTTTTTCGCATGCCTTGATCTTGAACAAAAATCCTCATTTCTGGACGAACACTATTCAGGGAACCTTAGAAATCTGATAAGGAAATAGAGAAGTGGAAAAAGAACAAATTGAACAGCTTTGTAAAAGTTTCGCGGACACTGATTTTGGCGATGTTATGGTTCTCGGTGGAGGGGTCAGCGGCATTCAAGCATCATTAGATCTTGCCACTGCTGGTTTTAAGGTTTACCTAATTGAGAAAGCGCCGAGCATTGGGGGCCATATGGCCCAGCTTGACAAGACCTTTCCCACCAATGACTGCTCCATGTGAATTCTCTCACCCAAACTGGTCGAGGTCGGCGGGCATCCAAATATAGAGGTCCTGACCTATACTGAAGTTGACAGTGTAGAAGGGAAAGCGGGAGACTTTAAGGCAACTCTGATCAAGAAGCCCAGATACATTATAGAGGACAGATGCACGGGCTGTACGACCTGTGTAGAATACTGCCCGCTCGAATACCCTGATCAATTTAATCAGGAAATATCGGAGAATAAAGCCGTCCATATATATTTCTCTCAAGCAATTCCACTTATCTCATATATTGATGAAAGCTGTCTTTACCTTGAAGAGAAGAAATGCGCTATTTGCTTAGGCGTCTGCAAGAATGACGCCATAGATTTTAGTCAAAAGGCGGAGAAGGTAGAAGTAGAAGTAGGGGCGATAATCCTGTCTCCTGGCCTTGAGCCATTTGATCCTAAGGTGAATGATGCATATGGCTACGGAAAGATGCAGAACGTGGTAACCAGTATGGACTATGAACGGTTGTTAGCCTCCACCGGGCCATACGAAGGTGAGGTGCTGCGTGCTTCCGACAATAAGCATCCCAAGAAAATAGCCTGGATTCAATGCGTCGGTTCCAGACGGGTTACCCCGGGCGAGAACAGCTATTGTTCAGGGGTATGCTGCACCTATACCCAGAAACAGGTGATTTTGACAAAAGATCATGAAGCAGAGGCAGAGTGTACGATATTCCATAACGATATTCGTTCCCATGGTAAGGATTTCGAACGATACTACCAAAGAGCAGAACAACTCCCCGGGGTTGAATTCATTAGAAGCTACGCATCAATAGTAAGAGAGATCCCGGAAAGCAAAAATGTAGTTGTAAGATATGCTACCACCGACGATGGCGTAAAAGAAGTCGAATTCGATATGGTGGTATTATCCATTGGATTGAATCCTCCCGGCGGTTATGAGGGGCTGGCGGATAAGTTCGGAATCGAGCTTAATTCACATGGATTCTGTAAAGCAAGTAATGAAAATCCTATGGAGACCACCAGACCCGGGATCTTTGTAAGCGGCGCCTTCCAGGGTCCTGTGGATATCCCCGAGTCGGTTTTTACCGCCAGCGGGGCCAGTGCTCAAATTGGTGAGCTCCTTGATTACAGGAGAGGGAATCTGGCCAAAGAAAGGATATATCCGCCGGAAAGGGATGTCTCTAAAGAGGAGCCAAAGATAGGCGTCTTTGTGTGTCATTGTGGGGCTAATATCGGAAGAGTGGTAGATGTTCCTTCCACAGTTGAATATGCCTTGACCTTACCCAATGTTGTCTACGCTCAGGAACAGCTATTTTCATGTGCTACTAATTCTGCCAAGGAAATCACAGACTTAGCACAGGAAAAAGGGCTCAAT
>JAUWPC010000266.1 GCA_030611815.1 Desulfobacteraceae bacterium | reverse complement strand
CAATACTCCGGGAACGTCCAGTCTGACTAATCTCGGCCTCATCGACTTCGGCTTGGCCGAAAGTTGTTGGAGTGAAGAAAGGCAAGCCAATCAAGACACAGACAAACACCACAAACCAATTTTTCGTATCCATCCTGAATTCCTCACGTTTCGCGAAATGGAGACCCAATGTGTGAAGAGGCCAAGTCTCCTCATAACGAGAGACCTTTCAAAAATGCCCCCTTTCGCCCAATCTCTGCGTTGCATTCGGATTTTAATCCTCGAAATATTCAATATATTCCTGTGGTTAAAATCCTCATGCGCCTTGGTCTTGAACGAAATTGAACGTTTTTCAAAGGTCTCAACGAGTCGGACGATGCATGCGCCGTGATACTGTATCCCTTAGATGCAATGTTGGGATGTATTCCACAATGGGGTGCTCATAAGTTTGAGGCATCATTTCAGAGCAAAACAGCAGACATGACTCTTACAGCTTTTCGGATGCGCCACTTCCACGCGCTACAACCCCTGCGGCCCTTTGGTAACACCCAAATACTCATTGTCTAAATGTGAGCATCGGGTATTTGACAAATGTTATCGACGCATCTTTTCCGTGGATGTCTCGCGCCTTTTCAATAGCTTCCTCAACTGTCCCGGTCGGTTCAAATCCAAGGTGCTTTATCAGCGACGGACGCTCAGCACCCGCGACAAAGACCTTGGATACATGGCGGAGTCTTTTCAGGGGATAGGTGGTCATGATCCCATGCATTGGGTGAAATCCATAACAGTGGCGATATTTGTAGATGTATTCGGGCCGATGGGAAAAATCTTCCTCAAAAAGATCGACGATTTCGTAGGGATCCCGGTACGTGGGCAGGATTCGGTCCCAGATCTCCTGATGTGTCGGGTGGTGTGTATGGTTCCACTCATCCGGGCAAGGGCTTGCCAGTATGACCGAGCATCCGGGTTTTCCCATGGCCTCTATAACCCCTCCAAAGTAACCCAAACCGGTCGAAATGAGGGTGAGCATGGGGTTCATGACCGAGAAGGATGCATAAGGACTCCAGTTCGGTATCCCATATAGAACGATGTCTGCTTTTTCCTTCAGGATTTCACGTCTGGGTTTAAGGTGAGATTTCATGAGGTCTAAGGCTGCCTTTCGTGTTTCATTTACCCCTCCACTCCATACCTTATGGACCTGGAGGGGGTTGGCCAGGACGGTTTCAATCTTGAAGATCCTTTCTTTTCCTACTTTTTCTTCGACAAGGGACCCCATTTCGTTCAATATTTCGTGCATGACGTTCTTCTCCATGGACATTGACATGCTGTCCGGAGTGTGATGCCATCTGATACACCGGTAGGAAGCCAGTCCCACACAGATAGATTTCCATCCACCATTGAATCCGCGCCACACCACAGTGTTTAAATAAACGGTAAGATCGGAATCGGTGACCAGTTTGTTGATCTCTACGTCATAACCGGATTCGCTGGTCCCTAAATATGTCAGGTTCTCAAAGTCTTCAGCATCGTGACATACAAGCCGGTAGCCAAACTCCTTAACCAAGTCCTTCCCGATGATCTTGGCCAACTCCCGGCGAGTGAATTTCCTGTGGAGTGCATTGGCGCAGAGAAGCGTTATTTGAGATTTCTTTACACCGCCTCTTTCAAGCTCCTCCATAACAAGCTTTAATGCCGGTTCCCAGATAGGCGCAAAACAAGGGACGGTGGGGTCATCAAAGGCAATGGTCACTCTCCAATTCGGTTTAACTATCTCACGGAGAGGGGGCCGACCTAACGGCCTTTGGAGCGCCCTAAGGATCGTCTCCTCAGGATTATCCACAGGGGGAAGGGTAGTAGAGAGACCCGGCGGGGCGCTCTGAACATTGTCCGGCAGCTTCACCGGTATCATCCTGTCACCAAAAACGATTTGATCTTCCATAAGT
Organism: Desulfobacteraceae bacterium; assembly: GCA_030611815.1. Lineage (GTDB taxonomy): Bacteria > Desulfobacterota > DSM-4660 > Desulfatiglandales > Desulfatiglandaceae > Desulfacyla. The sequence continues at coordinate 2,931 of JAUWPC010000266.1, read as the reverse complement.
TTCTCCTTATGTTTTGACAACCGTATGCATCACACCTTCATATCAGATCAGCGGAAATCCGTGGTTACAGGGACGTCAATAACATTATAAGATTGCCAAAAATTCGGACGGAGATAAAATTCTTACTTCGCCATGGGATTTGAGATCAAGAAGGTGCCGATCGCCGGATATGATTATTTTGCACATTCCGGACTCAGCACAACGGATAAACATATCATCAGAAGGATCATCTTTAACGGTCGTTTTCCCGGTACTGGATTTGACTTCCACGATTTTGAAATAAGGGAGAACTTCGTGGCTTAAAAGAAAAGTGATCTCATTCTCGGATAGGCCGAACTTTGGATAGGCTAACACCCTTAGATATTCTTCGGTGATTTCCTTAGAAACCAGAGGCCGGATTTGCCCGGTCTTCCAAAATCGGATAAACTTACCAGGCTTTCCCCCGAATAATAGAGCGGATACAACTACGTTTGTGTCAATGACAACGGGCTTTACTTTGATCTTGCCCATTTTATTGCTTCCGCTACACAGTCAGGCTTAAGCCCTAACTTTTTTATCTTTGATCTAACTTGTTCCAGATCGGTATCATAGATCGTCAAGGGCGTCATGACCACAGTCTCGCCATTTAGCTTTACATCAAAGTATCTTGTTTCAGGTATTTGATCAATTATCTGTTTAGGGATGGTAATCTGATTTTTGGTCGTAAGCTTGGCAAGCATTTCCTTACCTCCTTGTTTTCTTTATTTCTTACATTATTATATCCTTTCAAATAAATAAGTCAATAAAATTCTGCTGAATAGCGCCACCACCTGAAAAGACATCCGAGTTCCAAGTCCTTTTTCATTCTGCGCCTGCAGAACCTTTTCCTGTTAAACATTTCAGGATTGCGTAATGCGGGACATAGTCAACTTATAAACCTATGAAAGGAAAACGTTTTGAAGGTCATCCTGTTATTTCTTGACATTTTGGTCATAATGGTCATAATAGTCATAATGGTCATCTATGGGAGGTGTATTATGAACAAAAGTATATCGGTTGCTGAAGCAAAAGCCACGTTTTCTGAATGTATTCGCAAGGTAGAATCAGGCTTACCAGTACTCATTACCAGGCACGGTAAATCTGTCGCTGCACTGGTTTCCCCTGATGACCTGGAACATCTTGAACGCCTGAGAAAAGCCGGCCCTGAAGGTGGACTTGTGAGCATTGCAGGAGGCTGGGAAGGCTCTGAGGACCTGGTTGACATTTTAGAAAAATTTTCCCGCATCGGACAACGCGAGATTCCGAACCTCGGACACTGAAAATGGCATTTCTTTTTGATACAGATGCGATTTCAGAGCTCTTGCACCCACGCCCTGCAACAAATTACGTCAAATGGCTCATGGACATTCCCCGAGAAGAGCAATTCACCAGTTCCATTGTCATCGGTGAATTGTATAAAGGCGCCTACCGTTCCCGGGCCTGTGAGCGTCACCTGTCCAATATAGAGCAACGTATTCTCCCTGCGATCACTGTTCTTCCTTTTGATATCCGCACCGCTAAAATCTTTGGTAAAATCCGAGCGCACCTTGAGGAAACAGGGGCGATCCTCCCTGATGCGGATATTCAAATCGCTGCAACAGCGCTATACCATGGACTGGAACTTGTATCAGGCAATTTGCCTCATTTCCAAAGGATTCATGAATTGAGGCTGAATACAATTCTCTCGGACTCACGACCAAAGCGAGACCTTTGAAAAACGCCCCCTTTCGAAGTCTGCGCTTATCTGTTCAATCTCGGCGTCAGAAAAGAAAAGATCTGCGGCGTTAGACAGTTACCAAATAAATCTTGTGTAAAAAACATAAAAAATTTCATTGTTTTCTTTGCGAGCTTTGCGCCTTTGCGAGAGACTTTTTTGGTTCCGGCTTGTCCGGGTTAGGTTAAGGGAGGGAAGGAAAATGACGGAAAAAGCAATATATCATGAATTGGCAGAAGGGTTGGGGGCGGGGGAGTCCAGATTTATCCCCGGAATTTTTGAGAGTTTGACCAGCGAAGATGAGGCCAGGGTCTTACTGGCGGCATCGCCGCCCGCCACCGTTGAGGAGTTGGCGGAAAAGACCGGAATTGGTGAATCGGAGATTGAAGGCATGGTTGGCCCTCTTTTTGCCAAGGGATTGATGTTTAAATCAAAAAAAGAGAGTGGTATTCGATATTATCGCGTTCGCAATCTGCTTCAGATGCATGATGCCACCGCAGTGATGTTGGACCCGCCTGGGGAGATGCTGGGCCTGTGGCGGGAATTTATGGCGACGGAGTTTGACGACTACAGCCGGAAGATAGAGGAAGTGCTTCCTTCGCCCGTCATTCGGGTGATCCCGGTCAACATCACCATTGAGGCCAAGACCCATATCCTGGCCTTTGACGACATAAATAACATCGTCAATGGGGCCAGAAGCTTGGCCGTGACACCCTGTTCCTGTCGCGTGATTGACGGCAAATGCGGGAAAAGTCTGGAGGTCTGTATCCAGATCAACAAGGCCGCTGATTACGCCATCGAGCGGGGGACGGGTCGTAAACTTGAAAAAGAAGAAACCCTCGAAATATTGAAGAGGTGCGAGGAAGAGGGCCTTGTCCATACGGGAAATAACCAGCGGGCACCGGGTCATGTGATCTGCAACTGCTGCAGTGATTGCTGTCTTAACTGGCCCTCCGTTCGCACGGGCCTGAAAAAATTTGTGGTGCCGAGTCGGTTTACGGCCACGGTGGATGATGAGTTGTGTTCTTCCTGTGAGACATGTCTGGAAAGGTGTTATTTTGACGCCATCACACTGGAAGGAAATGAAGATACTGCCATTGTGAATACCGAAAAGTGTATGGGGGGCGGGCTGTGTACGGTGACGTGCCCTGAAGAGGCCATCAGCTTTGATGAAGTGAGACCCGCTGAATTCGTGCCCG
>JAUWPC010000239.1 GCA_030611815.1 Desulfobacteraceae bacterium | reverse complement strand
CTTTTTGTTGTATCAATATCAATCCCTTCTGCGGCTGCGGAAAAGGTAACCATTATTTATCAGAATGACCTTCACGGCTGGCTTTTCCCCTCTTCTACAAGGGTCGGCATGGTCGAAATGGCCCGGATCCTCACCCCGCTATTTGAAAAAAACCCTAACTCCTTTTACGCCATGTCCGGCGATCTCTTTACCGGTCCAAACCTTCCGGACGAGATGAAAGGTGTTTCAGAATTAATGATCTGGAACCATTTCTGGAGACAGTTGGATAGGCAGGGTTTTGGGGAGAGGGTCCTGATCTCTGCCGGTAATCACGAGTTTGATTACGGGGTCCCGGCGCCCGGCTCGTTTTGGTCGGGGCTTCTCTGTGCCAACCTTTTGACCGTGGAAAATCGTCCCTATTATATGCCCTGCAAGGTGATCCGATGCGAGTCAGGATTGAGGGTAGGCTTCATAGGACTGCTCCTGACAGGAAATGGACGCGTCCTCGCGGCCATCGACGCGCAAGGGTTGAAGATAATTCCGATGTTGACGGCGCTAAAGAGGACTATTCCTGGGATGGGACGACTTGACCTGACCGTGCTCATGGTCCACGACAATATGAGGAACATCGTCAGGCTTGCTAAGGCCTTGCCGGCTGAGTTAGGCGTAGATGTGATTTTGTCCGGCCACAATCATCTGATGTTTGAACAACCGTTGGTCGAAAACGGCATCTACATTTTTCAGGCGGGCGCCATGAACGGATGTTATGGACAGGTTGATCTTGCGGTGAAAGAGGGGAAAATCATTGCCATGAAAAACCGAATCGTAACTTTGATGCCTTCTCTCTTAGGGCATGTCACCATGCTGGTGAAGGAAAAGGTGGATGCATTGGGCGGAAAAAGCGTTGCTGTTCTCAAGCGCTCCTTGTTAGGGGCGTTTTCGCGGAGACAGGAGAACAGCTTAGGTGATTTTGTCACCGACGCCTTTAGATGGGCTACCGGAACAGATGTAGCCATGACCAACAGCTCCTCTTTGAGGATGGATTTCAGGGTGTATCAGGACGAACCTCGAGAACTCAATGAAGGGGATTTCAAGGCCGTGTGCCCTTTTCAAAACCGTCTGGTGGTGGGAAAGATCACCGGGGCACAGATCATGCAAATCATCGAAGGGGATGCGATCCGTTTTACCAACCAGGTATCCGGGATAACCTATAGGGTGGATCCCAAAAAACCGGCGGGCAAGCGGATTCTTGACGCCAAGATCGGCGGGGCGCCCCTTTCCCTTGACCGCGTTTACACACTGACCCATAATGCCTATTGTGCCCGTCCTGAAAACATGATGAGATATCTGCACTTAGCGCCAGGTTCTATTGAATGGAAGGAAACGAAGCTGCTCGATTATGATGTAGTTATGGACTATGCGCGCCATCTGAAGGTGATCGATTATCCCGACAGGGGAGAAGAGAGGGTCGTGATCGTTCCATGACGTGCGACATTTCACAGATCAGGCACAGGGTTCTCAAAGACCCCCCCCTTCATGTGGTCCTTTACCAGCCCGAAATACCCGCCAATACCGGGAACATCGCCCGGCTGTGCGGGGCCGCTGAAATAAGATTGCACCTGATTCACCCTTTGGGTTTCAGGGTCGATGACAGGCATCTCAAGAGGGCAGGGTTAGACTACTGGCACGAAGTCGATGTCTGTCACCACCTTAGTTTTGAGGAATTTTTGGCGGATATGGATGTAAGCGGGAAAATGGTAGCCCTTACCCGCCATGCATCAATGGCCTACACCGAGGCAGAAATAAACCGGGGAGACTATCTTCTATTTGGCCAGGAGACCAAAGGGTTGCCTTCCTCTATTAGAGAGTCTTATCCCTGTTATGCTGTACCAATCTGGGGAAAGGTGCGCAGCCTGAACCTCTCTACCACAGTAGGGATAGTGGCCTATCATTATCTTCACAAGATGGGTAGGTTTTAGGGCCGTCATGATTTAAGCAATAATGCTAAACAAGAAGGAGGATGGACATGAAAATCGATCTTCATTAGAAAAAGGATTTAGCCACGAATTACACGAATGAGCACGAATGTTCAGTTATCAATCGCCTCCCCTTCCCATCTATCTCCCGCATGACTAAGTCTATTATGACCATATGCTCAAAAAACTACTTGACAAACTAAGGCTAATATTTATATTATGAGCGTCCGTTCATAATTAATTGGAGGAAATGATGCCCAGACCGCGTAAAAGAAGATTCGTGCAGGTGCCCCCCCTTGTGAACGGGTTTCAGCCGAACCGATTACCGCCATGGGGCAGGGAAGAGGTTGTTCTCCCTGTTGAAGGCCTGGAGGCAATCCGGCTGAACGATTTTGAGGGACTGGACCAGGAGACCGCGGCGGACAGGATGGGTGTGTCTCGTCCTACCTTTGGAAGAATCCTGAGAGAGGCGAGGAGAATTGTAGCTGAGGTCTTGGTGATGGGCAAGGTACTTCGAATTGAAGGCGGTGATTTTGAGATGCCGCCTAACAGGAGGAGAAGGCGCCGGTGTGGTCGGGGCGGACCATTTTGAAAGGAGGTGTTCAGCATGCCAGGATTTGATAGAACAGGTCCACAGGGAGGAGGCGCCATGACCGGCGGCGGTCGAGGGTTTTGCAATCCCGCAGGAGGCCAATCCCTATTGGGACGCGGCCGCGGATTTGGTGGAGGTCGCGGGTCTGGAAGAGGATATGGACCGGGCCGAGGCTATGGCAGAGGTTACGGAACGCAAGACGTTTATCCCGCTTCGAGAGGCTATTCCGGAGCAGGATACGGTCCTCAACCCTATTCCATGGGCCCTTCGGAAGAGATCAACGTGCTCAGGGCCGAGACCGAGGCTATAAAGGGGAGCCTTGATGAAATCAAGAGGCGTCTCGCGGAACTCCAGAAAGAGCCTAAGGGAGAGTAGCCGATTGTGCCTGAACGAAAAGGCCGTTCAGACACGATTTTGGATTGCGGATCTTGGTCCCGCAGAGCGGGATTGGATCTAAAAAAGGACACAAATATAGGCGGGACTCAACTATTTGACGATCTCTCCATTTGAAAAGGAGTTATCTTATTTCAGCTATTGAATTATTGTCGAGAAGACATATATTTAGTCGTTATGAACGTCAAAAGCTGATGCAAAAGATGCTTGGCTAAGGGGTGTTTTTTCATATGAAAAGAACCGAGACCTTTGAAAAACGTCCCCTTTCGCCCAATCTCTGCGTTGCGTTCAAATTTTAATCCTCGAAATATTTACTATATTCCTGCGGTTAAAATTCTCACGCGCCTTGATCTTGAACGAAATTGAACATTTTTCAAAGGTCTCGAACCATTTCGACTGATTTTACAAAAGTTTCTGAAATATTTTTAGTTTAGGAGGTTTTTTTGTTATGCAGGATGGAAGAATTGCAATACCGAGTATGGGGCCGGGTGGCCTCGATGGTGAAAGGTCAGGGCATTTTGGCCACTGCGACGTTTTTACCTTTGTGGATGTTGAAGACGGGGAGATCAAGCAGGTCACGACCATCCCCAACCAAAGTCACGTCCAGGGCGGTTGTATGGTCCCTGTGAACCTGTTAGCGAGCCACAATGTCAAGGCCTTGATCGTAGGAGGCATCGGGATGCGGCCTCTGATGGGGTTCAAACAGGTCGGGGTGGATGTGTATCATGATGAAACCCGGCCACAGATCAGGCCGGTGGTCGAGGACTTGATAGAAGGAAAGCTCCCCATGATCAGTGATGATCAGGTCTGTGGAGGCGGTGGGGGAGCCGTGAATTAGTCTCAGTCACTCTCACTAATGTAGAAAGAGGTTCGTTTTGATGGAGAAAGAGAAACCGGCTGATGATGTATATCAAATGCTGTCGGAGTCGGGATATGCTGACAGGGCCATTGAATACTTTCAGTCCAAGAAGAATATCGGTATTATTGAAGATGCAGATCAGGTGACGGATCTCACAGGGCCCTGCGGGGACACCATGAAGATCTCGCTGAAGATAGACGGCAACAGGATCAACGATGCCAGAATTCAGGTACTCGGCTGCCCGGGCGCTGTGGCGTCAGGCTGCGCCTTGGTAAGTCTTGCCAAAGGGAAGACCCTGCAGGAGGCAAGAGATATTGATTTAGACGAGCTTTATCGTGAACTCGAGAAAATGCCCGACCAAAAGGTCCATTGCGCCCGCTTGGCGATTAAGACCTTGCATAAGACCCTGGAACAGTATCAGGAACAACGGCCAGACATGGCAACAAGCGGGCAGAAATAGAGGGAAGAGATGAAAATAGCAGTCACATCAGTGGGCGCCAACCTTGATTCCGAGGTTGACCCCCGGTTTGGAAGGGCCGCGTATATCATTATAGTTGATTCGGATACCTTTGCCTTTGAGGCAGTGGATAACCAGGAGAATGTCAATGCCCTAAAAGGCGCGGGCATTCAGGCAGCCAAGACGACCAGCGAAAAGGGAGTAGATGTATTGCTGACCGGTTTTTGCGGCCCAAATGCCTTCAAGGCCATGAATGCAGCAAAGATAGGGGTGGCCAACAACGCAAGCGGATCGGTAAGAGAGGCTGTTCAGGCCTATCTTGATGGAAAATTGCCCCTGTCCGATGAGGCAAACGTGGAAGGTCAGTGGTAACGGGGGAGAGAAAAAATGCCCATTTATGAATTCGAGTGTCTGGATTGCGGTCAGAATACCGAGATATTGGTTGCGAGCAGTGAGACAGAACTGGTTGCCTGCGGCAACTGTGGTAGCCGGAACCTCAAGAAACTCCTGTCAGCGCACGCTGCTGTAAGCCCAACCGGGAGATTTCCCCAAGATCCGGCTGATCGGTGCTGCGGCACCGAGGGACCCCCTTCCACGTGCGCAGGCCCTGGGAGCTGCTGTGGTCGGGCATAAGTTTCCCTTCGACCCCTTACTCTAAATTGCCCTATCCAATTATATATAGGGGCTGGGGGCTGGTTCATATTCGGTCCCTACCACCCCCCCCACAACTCAAGGACCTCTCTTTCATCCCAGTGCCCATCCATCTCATCACGTGATGAACACTATTCGGGTCTCTAATTGCACAATTGACGCCCGTGTAAGCAATCCTGTTTACATAGATCGAGGAATTCTGGCGATTGAGGGTAGCCGTTCACGGGTTCAGGGTTCAGAGGTTAAGGGATGAGATAGCTTTCCTATTCATAATCTTAATCATAATCCTAATCTTACTCAATACGATTATGATTAAGAGTACGATTAAGATTATGATACTAATAACCGATAACTACCAACAACAGTTACTTCAGGAGGCTGATAGTCAATGGAGAATGAATTTCAAAGCTGTGGTATGCAGGGCCAGCAGGATCAACACAAATTGCAGGACAAGGAGATCGAGGCAAGTCTGAGCCGTATCAAAAACAAAATCTTGGTCATGAGTGGAAA
>JAUWPC010000427.1 GCA_030611815.1 Desulfobacteraceae bacterium | reverse complement strand
CTATCCCTGTGGCCATGGCCGCATTGAGGGATTCCACTCCATTTTTCATCGGGATGGCGAGTGCGGTGGCCCGTTCTAAACACTTTGGTATCCCGGGGCCTTCAAGTCCTGGAACCAGACAAAAGCTTGACGGAAATTGGTATCCAGCAATGTCTTCTCCCCTTGGCGAGAGCGTAATCAGCGGCGCCCCGGATGTTGCAAGTTGTTTCAACGGGGGGCCTTCAAGTATGGGCACTCTGAAGATATTGCTCCCTGCGACCCGGACCGATTTAGGGTGGAAGGGATGGGCTGCCTCTTTCAGGAGGACTACCCTTGATACACCTAATCCCGCGGCCGCCCTGATTACCGATCCCACATTGGCCGGGTCTTGAAATGGGATACAGAGCGTGCAGCCAGGAGGGCCTTCTTCGTCAACAAATGGTGGAAATATCCCGAACCTGACGATCAAAACAGGGTGGCCTGTACCAAAGAGATCGAGTTGGCGAAAAAGCTCCCGGCTGAGACGATAACATTGGATATCGCCGGTTTCTGCCGCAGAAGGTAGCGATTGGTCTTCGGAAAAGACCACGCCTGCGCATCTATCGGGGAATTCCTTCAAGACTTCTTCAGTCTGCCTGCGGCCGGAAAGAAGGGCCATTCGATGTTTCTTGATGCCCCTGACCATTGTGAGTTTCAGGAAAGTCCTGAATGTGCCATTGGTGGGGCTGAATATTTCGACTGTCTTCATCGTAACCGTTCACGGGTTCAAAGGTTCAGAGGTTCAAAGGTTGTATTCTCATCACCGTACGTCATTTTGTAAACCTTTTGTACGGGAAAACCGACCGCTTCCACATCCCCACAAATCCGGAACATAGTATTTGGCAATTATGTGGCAAAACCAGCATTTTTTACGAGGACTTCGGATCTTCAATTTTGTCTTTGTCCCTAACCCTGAACGTCGAACCCTGAACCTGTGAACGCCTACAATCTATCTTAACTTAGTGTCCATCCAGAAATGAGTCCCGTTTGAGGCGGGATTGCAAGATCAAGGAAGACGAAAATTTTAACCACAGGAATACATTGGGGTATTTCGAGGATTAAAATTTGAGTCTGACGCTGAGATTGCGGAAAATAGCCATTTATGGATCGACACTACTTAACCATTCTCTTATGTCGTCCCCTGAAAGGTCTTTCCTGCTATAAAAAAGGGTGAAAAAGCTCTGGAATCTCCTGACAAGGCTAACGTCTTCCACCGCCTCTGCCATAGTCAATTTTCCATTTACATCATAGAATGCCTTTAGCCTCGAAAATAGCTTCCGGGCATGTGCTCCCTGGTCGCTCTTGAGCAGGCTGATCTGAGATGCTGTTTCGAGAAGCCCCAAGAGAGGTCGCTTATACTGTTCCATAATCCTATAATTATAATAGAAGGCCTCCCTTTCAGACAGGTGTTCCCTTGGCGCAAATTTTTCAATGATATCTATTACCTTATCAAAGTTGTCTTTCGCCTTTCCTCTTTTCTTAACTCTTCT
>JAUWPC010000300.1 GCA_030611815.1 Desulfobacteraceae bacterium | reverse complement strand
GATTTGTTGCAGTCTTCATAACCGCCATATTTATCTGGACTTTATTATGGCGTGTTTTGAAGAAGAGTTCCATTTGAAGGTAATAAAGTAGACGGTATAGCGCAGGATAAGGCTAATAAATAGACCTTAAAAAATTGCTGCGTACGCGGGAATGACGAAATAGAGCAAGTGCCTGTCATTCCCGCAAAAGCGGGAATCCAGAGAAATGGCACAGCAGAGGATTCCCCCGATTTATTGAGAAGATATGTTCACTTTAGACGGTTACCAATTGAGTTTTTGTGCAAAAAGCACAAGAAATTTTTTGCAATGCCCTGAAAGCCAGTGATAGAAAGGGTTTCCGAAGAACGAATAGCCATTCAATTTTTTAAGGTTATTTGTGATTTCAGTCCTGAGTAGTGCGGAATTCTCCATATTTGACATTTAGAGCCATAAATGTGTTGGTAGCTCCATAACTTTAGGCATTTTAGGCACTTTAGCTCACTTTAGGCACTTTTAATGTATTTGTCTGGCCTTCTGTTCCCGCGCTTTTTCCAGCAGATCCTGCCGCTTGGCTTCCGCATTTTCGGAAATGAAAGGCTGCTCGTCGGTCATGAATTTTTTCATCCACTCCCGGCTATCGGACCACGTGTAAGGGAGATCGACGATGATCCCCGGTCTCTCGGCATCTTCGAGCAGCGTCAGCCCTGCGCGCAGGACGCTGCGCTGGTTTTCCGGGTCGTGGGACCGGCCCGCCGGGTTGCCTAAGGGATAATTGAGAAAGACCTGCCTCGGGTTGCCGGCGCTGGCAGCGATATCCCGCGCGTTGGAATAGGTGACCGTGGAGATGCCTCCTGCTTCCAACACACGGGCAACCAGACTCACGGTCTGGTGACAGATGGGTCAGACAGGCGTCAGCAAGGCCACATCCACGTTGTCTTCCCTGCACTGCCGGAGGATTTCCGGCCCGTCCACTTCGGTGGTCTTGCGGTGGCTGTAATTGGGCAGGGTCCGGTAGTAGTTTCTGCTTAGGCCTCCGAATACCCCTTCTTTGAGAAACTCCTGCATCCGCGTGATGGGAAAATAGGCGTTGACGTCCTTCATGTCCGTCTGGTAGCGGTCGTGATCCTCACTGGTGGACAGAATGCGATCAACAGGCCAGTCGCTGGGCGCCGTGAAAACCTCCATTTCATTGGTGCCTAACATCCTGGGTTCTTCCAGAGGAAGGCCCTCCTCGTCTAACAGCATGAACGAGGCCGTGGTCACCAGCGTCACCCGGCATTCCGAAAGCGGCTTCTTCAACGGGACGAAGGGAATATCCTCGTTGTACGCGTAGTTGTAGGTCTTGTCGTAGCCCAGACCGCGGTAATATTCATGGGTTTTCTCGATATACCTAATATAGTCCATCACTCACCTCCGCATTTATGTAGTGCCTGAACGAAAAATCCTAGTTTTCGTTCGGACACTATGTATATTATTCAAGTTTCACACCCGTTATTTCCTTACAAGTTCAATAAATTCAAAATCTGTAAAGGATATCGTTTTCATAAAATCACCTCCAATTGAAGTGTGCATCCAAATGTACAGCTAAGGGCGCATTTTGTCAATTTTCTTGTGGTTTCAGCATACTTGAATAAATGAGTGCCCCGGTCTCACACTGTTTTGCAGCATCCTTGAGTCAAGTTCTTCCAAAATCTTGTCCAGGTCGGCCCCCATATATTGCTCTTTTTCCTTTATGAATCCAGCGGAAAATTCTGGTCTCTATTTCTAAAAAAAGATCGCCACGAAGGCTTGATTGAAAGAATCTTCCGCTTTTTTCGCTTTCTTGTTGCACATTCACGCATGAATCGTTATTACAGTGCAAAAAAATAATTTCAATGGCTTGATGTATTTCCTGTTTTTTTAAACCCGACGCGATTGACCATTTCGAACGCGACGGTTTCCCGGAACTAACTTTCTGAAAGGATGCACCTCATGAAATTTCAAAATGTATCCATCATCGGCCTGGCCCATGTGGATGCGCCGCACCGTATCACCTCGGCTGAACTCGAAAACCAACTCTTCCCCATCATTGAGCGGATCCATGCGCGACCCGACATCATCCAGTCCCTGACCGGAATTGTGGCAAGGCGGTTCTGGGAACCGGGCCGACAACCCAGCGAGGTGGCCACCATGGCGGCTGAAAAGGCCATTGTGGACGCGGGCATCGACAAGTCCAAACTGGGCATTCTCCTGAACACCTCTGTCTGCAGGGACTATATCGAGCCCTCGGTGGCCTGTCTGGTGCACGGGAATCTCGGGCTTGGCCCCGAATGCATGAACTTTGATGTGTGCAATGCATGCCTTGCTTTTTTAAACGGCATGGAGATTATTGGTAATATGATCGAGCGTGAACAGGTGGATTTCGGCATCGTGGTGGACGGCGAGGGAAGCCGTTTTGTGGTGGAAACCACCATTCAAAGGCTACTGGCATCAGAGTGTGATGCAGAGACCTTTCGCGCCAACTTCGCCACCTTCACCCTGGGCTCTGGAGGGGCGGCCATGGTGCTGGCGCGCTCCGACCTGGCGCCGAAAGGACACCGGATCCTGGGCAGCGTCAGCCTGGCCGCCACCCAGCACAAAGACCTCTGCCGGGGGCAGGTGGACGGCATGCAAACCGATGCCAGCGCCCTCCTGGTGGCCGGACTCGAACTGGCAGGCGCTACTTTTGAAAAGGCCAAAAAGGAGTTGGGATGGCAACCCGGGGACCTTGACCAGTTTATTCTTCACCAGGTGAGCGTCGTCCACACGGCCAAACTGATTGCCCTTCTCGGGCTGGATGACAAAAAGGCCTTTAAGACTTTTCCGGAATACGGCAATGTGGGACCGGCAGCCATCCCCATTACCCTCTCCAAGGCCTTGGAGAAAGGCCGAATAGACAAAGGCGATCGGGTAGCCCTCATGGGCATCGGCAGCGGCCTGAACTGCGCCATGATGGAAGTGCTGTGGTAGCCGTTGTGTCTGATTCTGTAAAGAAAAATCAAAACCATCCTGTTTCACGACGGGTTTCCCGTTGACCTTCGGCATAATGCCAAAATCGACCGGGACAGGCTCGGGGTTTGGGCATCGCGAAAACTGGCCAAAGAAAGGACGCAAAAGAAAGCATGAAGGCGCTTGTGACCGGCGGCGGGGGGTTCCTGGGAAAAGCCATCGCCAGGAAGCTTATAAAACGGGGAGACCAGGTATGCAGCTTTTCCCGAAGCGATTACCCTGAACTGCGCCGGCTCGGTATCGAGGTCCAAAGGGGCGACCTGGCGGATTCAAAGGCAGTCATGTCGGCGGTTCAGGGATGTGATGCGGTTTTTCACGTGGCCGCCAAACCAGGAATATGGGGCGCATACAGTTCATATCACGCGACCAATGTCACAGGCACTGAAAATATTATTGATGCCTGCAGAAAAAACCGCGTTTCAAAACTCGTCTATACAAGCTCGCCCAGCGTGGTTTTCGGCGGCGGTAATATGGAAGGCGTAAACGAATCGGCGCCTTACCCGAAAACTTATCAGGCCCATTACCCGAAAACCAAAGCCATGGCGGAACGTAAGGTACTTTCCGCCAACGACAATGACCTGGCCACCGTCGCCCTTCGGCCCCACCTGATCTGGGGACCGGGGGATCCAAACTTTCTTCCCCGGTTGATTGAACGAAGAAAATCGGGCCGGCTTGCCAGGATAGGGACACGACCCCATCTGGTGGACTGCATCTATATTGACAACGCGGTGGATGCCCATATTCTGGCGGAAGACCGTCTTTATCAAGGATCACCTATCTCCGGAAAAGCCTACTTCATCTCCCAGGGAGAGCCCATTGATATCGGCGAATTGATGGACCGTATTATAGGGGCCGCCGGCCTCGCCCCTATCGATCGTACCTTGCCATGCAGTATGGTCTATGCGGCAGGCTGGCTCCTTGAAATGATCTACGGCGTGTTCAGGCTTCAAAGGGAACCGCCCATGACGCGTTTTCTGGCCAAACAGCTTTCAACGGCCCACTGGTTTGACATCAGCGCGGCCCAAAAAGAGCTGGGATACAGACCCGCCATTTCCATTGAAGAGGGGTTCAGGCGCCTCGCGGAATCATTAAAATAGAGAACAAACTCCTCACATCATTTTTTTCTTTCGCGGGGCTTCTTCTCTGCCTCGATCAACCCCAACATCGCGTTTGAACCTGGCGTTGGTTCATTGTTGAGAGGGAAAGCGTACGCAGAAGCCCTCTCGGGTAAGGTTTAGTCAACCGCCCGATAGTGTCACTCTATTTTATAGAGTTACGTGAGTCAAGCGAGGTGAAGGGTGTATGCCCTGAATCTGATCCATAG
>JAUWPC010000025.1 GCA_030611815.1 Desulfobacteraceae bacterium | reverse complement strand
ATCTTCCCGCAGGCATAATGCATAAGGGCCATTCATCAGCCTCGAGCTTCAAAACCTTTTTCACCTCTTTATCATTAAAGGCCCCGATTACCACCGTGCCAAGGCCTAAAGAGATTGCCTGAAGGCAAACGTTCTGAGCAGCGTGTCCCACCTCCATGTGGACATACCTTATCCCTCTCTCCCCGTATGTCCGGGTAGTCCGCTCATACACGGCGCAAAACACCAGGACAACAGGGGCGTTTCTTATGGCGCTCTGTTCTAACGCGGCACGCCAGAGGGCGACCCTCCTGTCCCGGTCCCCGATTTTTACCAATTTATGCTCATCGGGCTCATATTTGTATATTCCCGGAGCAAGTCCACCGACTTTACCTGCGGCAATGTATATCTCGAGCGGGTAAAGCGCCCCTGCGGATGGTGCTGTCCTGTACCCTCTCGGGCTCGTCACTCCCTGAGCAGCCCAGAGAAGTTGTGAGAGTTCATCTAATGTCAAGTCTTTGTCCCTGTATTGTCTGACCGATCTTCGTTCAAGCAAGGACTTCTCGATCGATGTCCTACTATCAAATTGCGGAGCAGGCAGACTTACAGTTTTCTGTGAGCCGATGTTACCCATGGATTCACTCCTCTCTATTTGGAAAAACAGAACCCCAGTCAAGAAAGCAATCACACCAATCATGAACCGAGACAAAATAATGCGCGTTATCATTACTTCTCCATATCGTAGGAGTTTACAGGTTCCCCGCCCAGCGGGATTCAAGGTTACATCTCCATTGAAAACCCTAAAAGATTTGATTTTTTATTTTATATATTATAATGTTCCGTGCTCAAACGCAACTTTCAATCATCGATCTCTCTATTCATAAGAACTAACCCGTTAATTTTGAAGGCTAAAGTGTTGAACATAATCGTCAACCTTAATTAGGAAAGATCATGAAGAGGTATCGTATGAAACGTGTAGCAATGGTAGTATGTATCTTTTCAACTTTAATGTTCTTGGGATTTACAATGGTGGGCCCTGTGTTAGCCGACAAGATCAAGGTGGGTGTGGTCCTCCCCTTAACCGGTAAACTTGCCAGGTTTGGCGAAATTGAAAATAAATCATTTCTAATGGCCGTAGATGAAATCAATGCGGCCGGTGGCGTCAATGGTAAGAAAATCGATCTGATCATCGAAGATACCACCGGGAAACCTGACGTGGGCCGTTCGGCCATCGAAAAGCTGATTTCCCGGGACAAGGTTATTGTTGTGGGCGGCGGATACTCAAGTTCCATGACCTGGGCGACCATCGCTGTTGCCCAGCAGCGCAAGATCCCCTTCCTCGTGAATACCGGATCTGCTGACAGGATCACGGAGCAGGGCTGGAAATACATATTCAGGCTTAATCCGCCTGTGAGCGAATACCCCAAGGCATTTGCATCCTTTCTGGAGGAGGTAGCGAGTGATGTCAAGACAGTTGCGATTCTTCATGAGGATTCCCTTTTCGGCCAGTCAGGATCAAAGAAATTTGTCAAGAAGTGCAAGAGGATGGGTCTCAAAGTGGTTATGAAGGAGGGCTATGAGGCCAGCGCCATTGACTTCAAACCGCTTCTTGTTAAAGTCAAGGCAAGAAACCCGGACCTTGTCTACATGATCTCTTATATTATGGACGTCTCTCTCCTGATGCGACAATCCAAAGAGCTGAACTTCAATCCCAAAATGTTTTTTGGGGGGACGTCGGGATTCACACTCCCCGAATTCCAGAAAAATGCAGGGTTCGCTTCGGATTATGTCTTCTCGGCCACCCTCTGGACCCCCTCGGTTCCTTACCCTGGGGCCAAGGAATACTATGACAAATTTGTCGCCAAATATGATTCACCCACGGAATACCACGGGGCCGAGGCATATGCATGCATGTATGTGATTGCGGATGCCTTGAAAAGGGCCAAGACACTGACTCGGGAGGGCGTCAGAGATGCCCTTGCGACGACCGACATGATGACAGTGTTTGGTCCTGTGAAATTTATATCTTATGGCAAGAAGACCCAGCAAAACAAGCTCCCCACCTTTTTGGTCCAGTGGATAAATGGCAGGCTCGAGACCGTCTGGCCAAAAGATGTCTCGACCCACAAATATGTTTACCCGGTACCTATGTGGGATCAACGTTAAATTGAAAAAGGGCGGGATCTTCCCGCCCTTATTGTAAATAGTGTCTGAATAAAAATGTTCACTATCGGCAGGGGTTCAAATGTGGCTCACCTGGCTCACTCTTATTTTTGGCTCGTAGTTGGGAGAAAGAAATGACCCGGAAGCGTGTAGGTATAGTCCTTTTTAATGATATTGAGGTCCTCGACTTTTGTGGCCCATTTGAGGTGTTTTCAGCAACTCGTCTCAATGAGGAGAAGAGGCGGGAAGAGCCTTCACCATTCGAAGTTTTTCTAATCGCTGAAACCCTCTCTTATGTCACTACAACAGGCGGCATGAAAGTCATACCTCAATATTCATTCGAAAATTGTCCGAGGCTGGATATTCTTGTTGTTCCAGGTGGGTGGGGTACGCGCAAGGAACTGAATAATTTAGTTATGCTTGAATGGCTGCGTTCCCGGGCTGCTGAAGTTGAAATACTGACTTCTGTCTGCACCGGATCGATGCTACTGGGATTCGCCGGCTTGATAGACGGATTGCATGCAACTACCCACTGGCGTTCTTTAGACTGGATGCGAGATTCTTTCCCCAAAGTGATTATTGAGTATGGACAGCATGTGGTTGAGGATGGCCGTGTATTCACTTCGGCTGGTATCTCAGCGGGAATCGATATGGCGCTTAAAGTGGTTTCTCGGTATTACGGTAAGGACATTGCTCGAGCTACGGCTGTGCATATGGAATATCCTTTTCCGGATAGTAATGAACGCCGAATAAGCCCCGTTATGTGCAACAAACCAGTAAAGAGCGATGAATGTAGAAGCGATTGACCATCTGGTCTTGACGGTTAAGGATATTTACGTAACATGCTCGTTTTACGTGCGAGTGCTTGGCATGAACGTCACTACCTTCGATGGCAGCAGGAAAGCGCTCTCCTTCGGTGTTCAAAAAATCAATCTCCACCAGTACGGAAAGGAGTTCGACCCAAAGGCAAAGGCACCTACTCCAGGTTCCGCTGATCTGTGCTTCGTTACGTCAATGCCAATTCGTGACGTAATCACGCATTTGGCGTCATGCGGCGTCAATTTGATCGAAGGTCCGGTTCACCGAACCGGCGCAAGAGGTCCCATGGTGTCGGTGTATTTTCGGGATCCAGACTGCAATTTGATTGAAGTCTCCAACTATAGCAACCCTAAGAAGCTACCGCTGCTTTTTCAGTCCGCCGGATCACGAGGACTATCATAGCCACGGCTGGGATCAATGCCAATACCGAAAGGGTACCTCTAGGATAGAACAAGATAAATAGCGACAGTAGAATGATTAAAAATCTTGAAGAAAGGTCATAGATCTTACGTTCAAAAAGTCTACCGTGGATGCCGGCAGCTGCTGTACAGCATCCAATAGTTAGCACACCCAGGGCAGCCAGTTGTGCTAAACCAGGTTTCAGCAACAAAATATCCCAATTAAAAATCGCGAATGTGAGGAAGAAAAAAGGAACAGATATTTGCAGCGTTACCATCATCGTCTTCATGAAGGAGGCACCCGAAATACGGGAAGCAACAGCAGCTACGAGTGAGGTTGGTGGCGAATATTCGGATATGACCGCTATGAAAAATAAGAAGAAATGAGCTACCCAGGGGTTGATCCCGATTCGTATCATAGGCGGGATGACTATCACGGCTGAGAGTATATAACAGGCCGACGGAGGTATTCCCAGCCCTAAAAAGACCCCGATTAGGAATCCAACCGCGATAAGGGCTATGACATTGTATTCTCCAACTGCCGCCAGTAGCCCCATTAGCTTAATCATCCATCCACTGACCACGAACAGATTTATCATCACTCCGAGCATGGCGAGCAAGAGGATGAGAGGAGCGGTGACCCCTGCAAATGCCTCTATGGCCCGAAGCAAACACCGAACCCATTCTTTTATTTTATCTAAAATCGTCCCAGGGTGGAGATACATGCGGAGTAAGGACCCGGTGATAAGGAGACCGACCGCCATATAAAGTGCGGCGCTTGATGCGCTATACCAGAGCACACCCATCAAAAAGATCAAAACGCCTATGAAGGCAAAGAAAATCGCAGTGTTGAGCACGTCCATTTTGGAGAATTTTTCGATAATGGATTCCGGTGCTAAATCTTTGCTGCTTCCCCTTTCCCGTATGAAACGCGCTGTAAAGAGGTAAACAGATAGGGATATGATACCAAAAAAAATGAGTGCCGGCGCATATCCTCGAGCTATAACCTCGAAATAAGTCACTCCGAGAAAGTCAGCCATGAGGAAACCGGCTATTGCCATGACTGGCGGCATGAGCAGGCCGCCTAACGAAGCTGCAGCTTCCACAGCGCCGGCGTGAAGAGCGGGGAACCCTGCTCTTTTCATCAATGGTATGGTGTACTGCCCGGTTATGGCCGCATTCGCTGCCCCCGATCCACTGCAAGTGGCGATAGCCATTGAAGTCACCACCGCCGTTTGTGGAATGAGGGTTTTACGTTTAGCAAATATGCCGGTGAAAGTTTTGACAATAGATTCCTGAACACCAAATCCCTGTGCAATGCCCAAGAACATAAAAAATGCTGCGATAATGCCTACCCCGGTTTGCGAATAAGTTCCAAATAGACCCAACGTGATCTCAATGGAAGAAGATGTGATTACTCTTAGCCAGGAGACTCCGGGATGACCTAATATACCCGGGAAAATCCACCCGTAAACGGAATAAAGCATGAGAAGCAGTATGAGATAAAAGAGTATACCCTGTTCCCGTCTGGTATATTCGAGCACGAGACCGAGCATCATCACTCCTACGATTATATCAGGGGTGTTAAAGAAACCAGCCCTGTCATAAATGAGTTCGTCAAACTCCACCCTCATGTATATTATGGAAAAGATGCATATAGCGATGTACGCGGCGGCTATGGCAATATTGAGTTTAAGTCCAAGACGTGGATATGGCAGCTCTCCGGCGACAAAAAAATTTAGCACCCACATCACGTATGCTATTGGGACCAGAGTTACGGCAAGGAGCATTGTGCCCCCTAAGCCAGTTGTGAAATAATGTAGCGAAAAACCTAAATATACGATGGTGGCTATAAGGTAGGAAGGGTAAAAGAATTTACGCATTTGAGCGAGTGAATGTTTTTCATCTTGAACTGGATTTTTTTCCACCTTTTTACCCCCTGCGTGGTGTGACGTAAAAAGAGTGAACTCACCCCATTGCTGTTTCAAAGGGGCAAGCCCACTATCATAAAGCCCTAACTACCTTATATTTTCCCCAAAGAAGTTCTGCGCGCTTTATTTAGCTTTAGCCTTCATTTTCTCTATCGCCATCGCGACCGTCCCCTCATCAGCTATGACCCAGGATGAATCCCATAGGCCTTTTTCCTTCAGATATTTCGCCAATCCCGGATGTACCGGAACCTCGGGTATGCTCTGGATCCCCATAACCTGGAACCCGGCGAAGTCTTTGGACAGTGGTCCAAAACCGGCATCGAGCTTAAACAGATCGCCTGCCGACGCTTCAAGTACTTTAAGCAATTTATAAACTGCCTCTTTCGGAAAATCGACCCCGAAATGCTGACCGAAGAAAAAGGGCACACCATAGAGTTCTTCCACTCCCAGGTCACTGGTATAGGCTTTCTTGATGTCGATCTTCACCGGAGTAAAACCCGCCGCCGTCAGCTTCTTGATTTGTTCAGGGGTTGGATTCACTCCCTGCAGGGGACTGGCAACATCAAGCATCTTGAGCCAGCTTGCCAACGATACCGTGGCCGTCGTGTAAGCTGCTGTAGCGTCTATGGTACCCGCCCTTAGAGCATCCGAAACCTTTGTCATATCAACTTCGACGTGCGTGATATCCAGACCATTGATGTCCTCCATAGCCCTGTGGATGTTGATATTGTTCATATATCCGGCCTTCGTCATAAAGATCTTCTTGCCGTCCAAATCCTTCCAGGTGCGGAATTTGTCTTTGTTCTTCGGTAAGGTCAGTATGTGTGTTTCCATGGTGTAAAGCCAAACACCCTGGACCGGCATTTGCTTTACATTAGGTTCAAAGCCCTTAAATGGCTTTGTGAATGAATACAATTTCCTGAATCCCGGCTCGGCCGCATATACGCCTTCGAGGTCACCTATGAGAAAGCTCTTGATATTAGCGGTAGTTGAAGAGAATGGGTAAATGGTAAGGTCGTAATCCGGCATACCCCTTCGTATGAAATCTGCCATGAAAGCAGATGCTTTATAATAATAGCTTACTGGATTAGCCGCCCCCCATCTCAACATTTTCTTTTTAGCTTCTGCAAGGCCGGGTAAAGCAAATGCCGATACCAACACCAAAGTCATTCCTAAGAGCAACACCAACTTTATCTTTTTCATTTTTCCCTCCGTTTGGTTTTATTTTTGATTTAACATCTCAGCATTCCGAACTATCTACATCAGTAAACACCACCTCCCTTCCCATTTTATTGGGTTGTCTATTTTGCTCCGGCTGGAACGTTAAAGCAGAGCACCCGTAAAAAGATCCCCACGATTCCCAACAAATACTTGTCACAAGCCCTGGCAAGCTCTTTTTGATTGTTTTCTGAATTCATACCTGCGTCCGCAACAAAAAGGGCACGGCGCCGTAATGGTCCAAGCCTTTCCCCAATCGAGACGTACGACGTTAATGATAACTAAAATGAAGTGAAAGAAAGTTATTCTTTAAAGCTTTAGAATTAAAAAAAGACATAACAGAAATGTGTTTGCCTGTCAACCACAAATCTTATTACAAAGCCACCCTTCAGACGCCTGGATTGCGAGGCTCTTTCGAACATACGCCTGTATCTCATCGTAATCCCGGTGGCGATCTTTTGCGGTCCACTCAAGCGGTTATATGCATATTGATTGCATATTCTGAATCTTGGGTATTATCTGGTTTCTTTTTCAATACTTTCAATCCATAAGGGCAGACTGCCGAGCAAATTCCGCAGTTATGCCCCTGGTGATACCGGAAGTAGTGTTCCTTTTTCCATTGATCACATGCCCGTACATCCAATATCTCTTCGCGCACCAATCCTGGATACCATGCCTTGCCTTTCAATGCTTTTGCAGGGCAGGCTTCTACGCAGCGCTTACAACGACCGCAGAAGCTTCTCTCTATTGGTGGTCCACACGGCAGATTAATGTCGGTAAAAACGGTTCCCAATCGAATCCATGATCCGAACCGGCGCGTGATAAGTTGACAATGACGACCTACCCAACCCAACCCCGCTCTCGTTGCGGCAGTTTTGTGGGGAAAATCCCCTTTGATCTCAACTGTATCGGTACGATCCGAAGCCGCCAGCAGTTTGGATCGAAAACCTCTGACTTTGATTTCGGCTGCTAATGCTGCTGACAATTCATTGATATGATTGTTCACTCTGGCATACTCATCAGCGTATGCCTGGTTAGGCCCGTTCTGAATACTGGCCATAATTTGGGGATTCATTGGAATAGCCCATGAAAGTGCAAAAAGAAACCTCTGGCCTGTCTCATCCTTGGGTGTGGAAAAATCCCGAAGATCTGCCGCACCCCATAGGGCCACCTCATGTCCCTCCATCCACTCAGTAAACCAGATAGGGGCAATTATTGATGGATTAGACAATCCAGACCTCATATTTCTTGAGTATTTGTTGCATATCAATCTGTCTCCATGCTTTTGTCGACTGACATTGATGGTCTCGTAAAAACACTCTTATCTCGCACAAAGGCGCACACATGAAAAGTGAAGTCAAGACAAAATGAATAGTATCAACATATTACCTCTGTGTTCTCTGTGGACTCTGTGAGAAATCCGACTTTTTACATGGGTGTCAGGTCTTGAACTTGCCTTCTTTTGCGAGTGCAATGAAGTGCGCCACGTCGATCTCTTTCGGGCAGACAAATGAACAGGCCTTGGATGTATGGCAGCGGTAAATCCCCTCTTCACTGTACAGCAAATCCAATCTCTCCTCTCTGGCCTGTTCGCGTGGATCCATCAAGCGGACAATGCTGGCCATGACGGCATTAGGACCTAAAAATCCCTTGTGACTGCTGATACAGGCTGTGGCACAACAAAAACAGTTGATACAACGGGTCGCCTCTACGTAGCGTTCCAGATCCCGGGGTAAGATCTGGCTTTCAGCTTGTGCCTGCGATTTTTTTGCCCCATCGATAATGTAGGGCTTTGCTTTATGGACTCTATCGTATGCCTGCTCCAGATCCACAATCAGGTCCCGTACCACGGGGGCTATGGTGATGGGTTCGACTTTGAAGACAGAGGTGCCAAACTGAGCCACAGCATTTTCAACGAGAAGTTCACAGGCAAGCAGGGGTTTCCCGTTGATCTGAACCGCGCAGGTTCCGCACTGGGCATGCTCGCATGACGAATTCCAGGCCAGGCTCGGGTCAAGCTCGTTGTTGATCCTCCGAAAGAGATCTGTGAAGCGAAGAATCCTTCCTGCCTTCAAGTTGTAATCCTGAACCCAGGTCCTCTTGGCTTCCGGATCATACCGCTTAACCTTTAGAGTTATATCGTATATTTCGTTGTACATTTCCAAGTCCTTAACTATCAGTATTTTCGCTCAATGATGCCGAATTTTTCGTAATGTTCGCCTTTTGCCTCATACAGACTCATATCAACAGGCCGCTTTTCCAAATGAACATCTCCAAACTCCGTCTTATGGACCAGGGTATGATAGTGGAACGTATCATCTCTATCCGGAAAATCATCCCGGAAATGTCCCCCTCTCGATTCCTTTCTATTCAGGGCCCCCTTTGTGATGACCATGGCATTGTCCAATAGATTATTCAACTCCCATCTCTGAATAAGATCTTGATTCATGATCAGACTCTGACTGGCCAATACGGTCTTATCCGCCCGTTCCCTGAGTTCCCTTAGTCCCTCAATCGCATCGTTCATGCCTTGCTCCGTGCGGAAGACGCCCACCT
Organism: Desulfobacteraceae bacterium; assembly: GCA_030611815.1. Classification (GTDB taxonomy): domain Bacteria; phylum Desulfobacterota; class DSM-4660; order Desulfatiglandales; family Desulfatiglandaceae; genus Desulfacyla. The sequence continues at coordinate 9,451 of JAUWPC010000025.1, read as the reverse complement.
TCTCTGTCATGAGATTTCTCATCTCTTCACGAATCTTTCCGAGGTTGTCCTTGGCACCAGCCTCCATAAACCGTGAAAAAAGAGAAAAAGAACGTTCTCCCGCGTCTTCAGGGGCATCCGGCACATCCTCCCCCAAGGTGTCTATGATCTTTTCCCCAGCAAATTTTCCCATGGTAATCAATTCCAGAAGGGAGTTTGTTCCCAGACGATTAAAACCGTGAAAACTGGCTGCCGCACATTCACCGACCGCAAACAGGCCGGGAACCATTTCCCGCGGATTTTTTTGAACTTCCCCGTTTTCGTTCGTGGGAATCCCACCCATCTGGTAGTGGTTGCTCGGTCGAACCGGACAGAGATCTTTTTTGGGATCCAGATTGATAAACTTCTTAAAGAAACCCGAAACCTCGGGTATCTCCACATCGTGGACATAATCGGGCAGGTGCCTCAGGTCGATCCACACATGTTCAATATTGTGATCGGGGTTCAGGATACCCCTTCCTTCACGGATCTCCGTTTCTATGGCACGGGCCACCAGGTCCCGGGGCGCCAGTTCTTTCATCTTGGGGGCGTAATGCTCCATAAAGGGCTCCAACTCCTTGTTGCGCAGGATACCCCCTACGGATCGCAATGTCTCACTGGCAAGAATGCCGGGGCCCACAATTCCTGTGGGGTGGAACTGGATCGCCTCCGGATCCATCACCGGCAAGCCGGCCTTAAGAATAATGGCGTTTCCATCCCCTGTATTCTGGCGACAATTTGTGGTGACTTTGAAGACCTGCCCGTTGCCGCCTGTGGCAAAAACCGTTGCCTTAGCCACGATACTGACAAACTCCCCCTCCTTTTGCTTAAATATGACTGCTCCCACACATCTATCACCTTTGATCAGAAGCTCCGTGACAACTGCCTGATTTATGAATGTCGTCCCCCCTTTGATGCTCTCACCCCACACATTATCCATGATGCCTTTTCCAGTCCGGTCGGCCTCGAATACGCAGCGAAAAGCGGATGATTCACCAAAGTTCACAGTATGCCCGCCAAAGGTTCTTTTGCTGAGTTTTCCGTCCTCCATGCGAGTAAAATGCATACCGCGGTTCTCCATCCAGACAGCCTGTTCCCATCCAGCTTCAACGATCTTTTTGATGATATTCTGATCCGCAATACAGTCCGAACCTTTCCAGGTGTCGAACATATGATATATGGGTTTATCGATCGGATCACGGGGATCCACGGCAGCCATCCCGCCCTGGGCGGTTTGGGTGTGGGATTTCTGAGGGCTCGCCACCTTGGTAACAGCAACGATATGGGTGCCGGGTTTTTTCTCCAATACGGCAGATGCACATCGAAGGCCGGCTCCCCCTGCCCCTATAATCAAGACATCACAACGCAATGTGGAAGAAATCTTTAATTTTTGAGTCATCGGTGCGGAAACTCCTTTCAGTTTTCAAACGCTCAGGGTTGCAAGTAGGCCGATCCATGCAAAAATCAATGTGATGAATGTAACGAGTGCAGCCAATCCTTTCCCCAGATTTCGAGAAGCGAGATAATCACTCATCACGGACCAAACCCCATAACCGGCATGAAAAAGTGCACTCAGAAGCAGCAGGATATAAACGGCCATTAAAAAAAGCCCTTGAATACCCGTGATCAAGAAATTTGCCTCGATCTCCGGTGATGGGTTAAGTGGGATGAATAGAAAGTAGGCAGGTACCATGACCAGAAGAAAGGACCCGCTGATTCTCTGCATTTTCCATAAAACAGAATGTCTGCTCTTTAATATTCTCGTTGCAACGCCATAGGCAACAACCAGGGCCTGAGCGAACATAATCACCCAATACAAAAATGGAGATACCATCTGATTTCCCATCAGCATGAGCATCCCAAATACGATCACGTAGATAAAAGAAAGGGCAAAAACCGATCGGATCATGGCATCATCATTCCGGTTTCCGAAACACTCGTAGAGAATCAGCCTGGCCCCATTGAACCCATGAAAGGCCATGGGAATGGCCAGTATCCACAGGAGTAAGGCCAGGATAAAGAGCTTTTGGGAAGCCTGTAATGCATGAAAACCGTAAAGATAGGCCCACAAGGAAATCACCAGAAGAATGCCGGTGATTCGATGAGACCAGCTTATTAGATAAAACCATCCCCTCGTTCCGGCATAGAATGAGATAACGGGAATCTTCTTCAGCCATGTAATGAGGGATGCCTCAATGTTTGATTTGATGACGTCTGTATTCATAGAATTTTCCCCGGGGTTTGGAATATCACCATTGCCTTTTTCTCCTCATGACTCCTGTTCTTCCAGACAGTGCCTGAACGAAAATCCAGACCCTGAACCTTTTCAGTCAGTGTTGCCATTGTCCTAACTCGAATTTATTGATTTTCATAAAGTTTATGGATAGTGAGGGCATTGGGGCCGCACGCATGTATGCACAAATCGCACAGGGTGCACTCATCCTCATTTTCTTTAATGATTACCGGTTCGTCATTTTTCTTATCGAAGATGTTCACAGGACAGACCCTCAAACATCCGCCACATGCCTCGACTCCCAAACACTTTGATTGATCGATCTCAACCCTGATGAATTCACTCATGGCTAATCATCTTCCTGTCGTTTAATTATGAATTTTGCCATTTTCAATATTCGCCTTGCACGCTCCGCAACAGGATAATCAATAAATTTGCCATCCAATAGTATAACTGCCGACCCCTCTTTTTCCGCCTCCTCGAATACTTGCACAACCCTCTCTGCATAAAGTATTTCTTCTTTTGCCGGTGAAAAAATGGCATGGCAGGGTTCGATCTGATTGGGATGGATACATAATTTACCCTGGAACCCTAATTGTTTCGCTCTACCGGCATCAACCTTAAGCGCTTCCATGTCCTTTAGATCCATCATAAACGGCGTGTCCAGCGGAGGCTCTATCCTTGCGGCACGGGAGGCGACGGCAATCCTGGAGCGTGGGTATGAAAGTTCTGTCCCCTCTTTGGTGATCTCAATCCCCATATCCAGTGTATAGTCGGCGGCACCGAACGCTACACAATAGATCCTGGAGGGCTCCGTCTTTTCAGTGGCAATCTGGAAAATATTCTGAACAGCTCCTGCCGACTCAATCAGAGGAATAATGGGAATAGTTCCCTGCACTATGCCCTTCTCTTTTTCAATCTTGAGAAGGTTTTCATTGATTTCTCGAATATGGGCTGCACTCTCTACCTTGGGAACCATGAGGCAGGCAAGATTACCCGTGATCACTTCAGCGAGATCCCCTTGAAAAAATGGAGAATCGAGGCTGTTGACCCGAACAATGATCTTTCTTTCAGCATGCTCTAAAATCTTATCCCGCACCTTTGATCGCGACGCCTCTTTCTCGGTTAATGGAAGTGCATCCTCAAGATCGATAATGACGGCATCAGCACTTGTTTTTACAGCCTTATCCACGCGATCAGGCCGGTTTCCCGGAACAAAGAGAGCCGTTCTTAAAGGTCCAAGCTCCATCATCTTACTCCTCGCTTTTTAATTCTTTTTCAATGCGCTCAATGAAGATCTTCATATATTCCAGCCTTGACCGCCCTATGGCCTCGGCCTCCTTTGTGTGGAATGTGTCTTCCACCTTGGCAAGAATAGATTGAAGGAACTCGGGAAAATCGCTAATTCTGCCGTTAAATGACCCGTCATTCAGCCCCCGAATCAAGGCCCGAAGGATGCCAATGGCCCCGATATATTCCAGGGCATCCGCATCCTGCCCCACCTTTGCCTCTGTTGTCTGGGGGTCGGGCCCCCCATAACGGCTGTGGGCCTCCAGGACATGGAGCGCAGCTTCTATTTTTTCCTCCGGAAAGCCCACCTCTTTCAAGATTTCCTCAGCTCTGGTTCGTCCCACCGTATAATGATTTTTCCGATTGATCACAACACCCACATCGTGAAGCAGGGCGCCTGCTAATAAAACTTCCATATCTGCGCCCATTTTAGGACCAAGAAGCTGGCACCACGCTGTCATCCTCTCCACATGATCCGGACTGGCTACGGGCTCATCTGCAAGTTCGATCTTCACTTGGTCCCAAATCTTCTCCTGAATTTTTGTAAGCTCCATTTTAGAGTATCCTTTCCCTTTTAGTCCCTTATCACCCGGTTTTCTGTCACAAAAAACAAGAAGTTCATTGACTGAAAAACCTAAAACCTAACCCGGATAAACCCGAATTGCGAATTTAGGGATTGAGGAATTGAGGAATTAAAAAAAACTCCTTAACGTAATCCATGAATCCCGAACCCTGAGCAGAAACTAAGCAGGTTGCAAAAATTCTACCCTTTTCATTACCGTCGGAAACCCTTTCTGCCAGTGGCTTACCGGGCATTGTAAAGAATTTCTTTTGTTTTTTGCTTAAGATTTAATTGGTAACTGTCTGACACCCAGTATCCCTTCAATTCCTAAATCCCTCAATTCCTAAATCCCTCAATTCACGACATAACTATGTAAAATATCTTTCACAAACATGATGTGATTTGAACAAATAGGTACTAAAACTCAAAACCCAAAACTAAAAACTGCGGCTTGCCGCTTTAGATAACCTCTCGCAATATTTTAACAATATCTGAAAATGACTCGGCAACATGGATGCCTGCCTTTTTGAAACTTTCGATCTTTCCTTTGGCCGTTCCCTTATCGCCCTCCACGATGGTCGCTGCATGGCCGAACCTCACACCGGGCATATCATCCACAAAGCGTCCGGCTATGAAAGCAATAATGGGCAGAGCTATTTTTTGGGAAATAACCAGTTCAGCCAAACTCTCTTCGATGATCCCCCCTGGCTCACAGAACAGAACCACCGCCTTTGTCTCAGGGTCCTGATCAAACAGGGGAATAAGATCAAGGAAATTGGAACCGACGACGGGGTCTCCTCCGATTCCTATGCAGGTACTCTGCCCGAAGCCGTGTGTTGTCAAAAGGTTGGCAATCTCCGTTGTCATTCCCCCGCTCCTGGAGGCAATTCCCACATCCCCCGGGGTGTATGCTTTTTTAACATCCTCAACCGGTCCCCCGGCCATTCCCAGTTTCACTCTTTCAGGAGAGATTATCCCGAGCGTATTGGGCCCTATGACGCGGGTATCTTGTTCCCTTGCCGCTTCCAGAAATTCGATCACATCTTTCCTTGGGACTCTCTCGCTCACAACCACAAGAAGTTTTATATCGTTCTCAACGGCTTCAAGTACAGCCCCCTTGACCATGCCCGGTGGTACGGAAATGACCGAGGCATCGACTGGGTGTACTTTCAAAGCCCCGCGAACCGTGTCATACACAGGCACGCCATGAACCTCCTGGCCCTGTTTACCCGGAGTCACGCCGGCAACGACTCGGGTCCCGTAATCCAGCATATCTCTGGTGAAAGAAGCCGCCTCTCTCCCGGTGATCCCCTGAATGACAACTTTCGTATCTTGATCCGCCAATATGGCCATCTTGTCTCTCCCCTTTTAATCTCCGATCAACGCCCTGCTCTCCCCAACTAAGGGGTTCTCTCAACAGCCATCTTAGCCGCCTCATCAATGGAAACACTCCTGTCACAATAGGGCACCCCGTATTTTGAAAGGATCTTGAACCCTTCCTCCTCCCATGCTCCCGGAACTCGAAAAACGGCCACCGTCTCGGAAGGCACTCGGCCGGCCTCCAGAATCCCCTTTATAATACCGCGAGCCACAAGATCGACCCTGGTGTTGCTCACAACATTCATAATAATGGCTATCTTATCCACGCCTTTCTTTGTCAGGATATGCTTTGTCAATTCCTTCACCTTGAGAACAGAGGGGTTACCCCCTATTTCACAGTAATTGGCCGGCTTACCGCCATGCTGCTTTACAGCATCAAATGCCGTAAGGGATGCTCCGCCCCCACCGATGATTAATCCGATCAAACCATCAAATTCTATCATCCGACCGGCAACCCCTCTATGATCCAGATTATCAATTTCGGCTGCCTTGCGTTCAAAATCCGTACTTTTCCGACCCCCTTCGTATCGGTTGTCGAGTGCCAGTTTTTCGGCCTGATCCTTGTGCCGGTAAAGGGCATCATCATCCATCTCAAGATGACAATCGAGCGCGATTAATTTCCCGTCACCGGTAAGCGCCAGCGGATTGATTTCAACCACGGTGGCATCGTAATCCAGAAAGATATCGGCCAGGCTTGAAAGGATGGCCCCCAACCCCAAAAGCATTCTGCCGGAGATCCCCGCCTCTGAGACGATCTCCCTGGCACGGTACTGGGGGAGCCTTCCCCGAACTGTAAACAACTCCTTTTGGACTTTTTCCGGCTGTGTGGCTGACAAATCCTCTATATCAACACCCCCCTCTTGAGAAAAAATGACCAGGGGTTCCTTTGCCACAGTGTCATAGGTCACGGCCATAAAGAATTCCCGGGCAATATCTATCTCCTCCTCCACAAGAATCTTTCTGGCCCTGTACCCCCTTATGGGCGTTGAGAGAAGCTGTTCAATCTTGTCTTTTGCCTCCCCAGAAGAAGAGACCCCGATGACGCCCCCGCTCTTCCCGCGCCCACCCAAAGGGATTTGTGCCTTGAGCATAACCGGACCGTCCATTTTGAGCTCTTCCGCAGATCCGACCACATCTCCTTCGGGTATCAGAATATTATACCGGCCAAGTATCTCTTTTGATTCATGTTCAAGCAGCCGCATGATCCTCTCCTTTCTTACAACTGAATATAGGCAGCACAGTTTTTTAAGATTTTGTCAGGAGTCTTGAAAGATCTTTTAAATTTTTCGCTGATTCTATCCCCCTAACTAATAATTTCAGCGCCTCTTTTATCGGAAAAGATCGGGGAAATGAGACTTTTGAATTTATGGATCAGCTCATCCCATGTGAGAGGGTTTTCGGGGTCACCTTTAGGGAATTCAATTCTTGTATGATATTGCTGCCCGCCTTTCGTTGATAGGTTCACAGAGGCCGGCCACTTTTTAGGGTAATCTCTCTCAAGTTTCGGGTCCTCCACGCAATATATCCTACCCATCATTTGTTTGATTTCTGAAGACATCATATTTTCCTGCGTGTACTCTTCCAATGTTGCCCTCCCATATAAGATTGCAACTGCCGCCCCAAAGGGCATACTGAACTGTGCATCCACAATCGATTTGGGGTTGTATTTGGATTCTTCCGGTTGGGCAATGATGGGAAATCCCGCTTTCAAAATCCCCAATTTAACCTCTTCAATATCCGAAGGTTTTAAGCTGTTTTGATGCATTATCTCCAAAATACCATCTATGGGGCCCTGTTTATAACGGCAGCAGGCATGAGGCTTAATGCTCGTCTTCATCACCTTGAAAGGATCACCCCAATTCTCAAAAAGAGACGCGGGATCAGAATTTGGTGAATAAGATCTCAAAAACCCATATCTTCCTTCAATAATCGTCCCCGGGCCGGTGAAACCTTCACGGGCAAGAAGGGCTGCAATAACACCGCTGTGGGCGGCCCAACCCGCGTGTAAACGTTTGGTAAACGAACCATCCGACAAGAATTCCATGGATCCAGCGGCCTGACTGCCTGCGATTCCCAGGGCGTTGGTCATAGCCTCCTGATCTAATCCGAGTATCTTCGCAGCCGTTAACGCTGATCCCATGGTTCCGCAGGTGCCGGTCGGGTGAAAACCCTGTGCATAATGGGCCTTTGGATCAAGGGAGAAACCCAACCGGGTCATCGCTTCGTAACCGACAACGATCCCCTCAATCAACACCCTACCACCACTTCCGGCAATGTGGGAACATGCCAAAGCAGAGGACATGATGACCACAGCCGGGTGAAGAGATGCCTCGTTGACCACATCGTCAAGCTCAATAGAGTGTGCAAATGTCCCGTTTGCGAGAGCGGCATAGGTGGGATCAGCCTTCAAGTCCGTCCCTATGACCACTGCCCCTTCCCTGACCATGCCTCTATTGGAAACAAAGTTCAGGATAGGGGCGCTGGACTCACTCAAAGACCCCCGTGCAGCAACCCCCAAGTAGTCCAAGGTAAGGTATTTCACCCGGTCGATGACCTCTTCGGGCAAAGCATTATAACTCAGGTCATGACACTTTTTCGTCAATTCTTTTGTTTCTTCCATAGGACGTAACCGTTCTGTGCCTCAGATAAGCCCTGAAACGATCTCCTGTTTCCTCAGAAGAACGCTTTAAAGTGAATCTCCCTGTGGCCCAGCCAGGCGGGATCGCCGCTCTGCAAGAGCAAATAGGGTCAGATCTTAAATATCAACTATCTGACTCCGGATCTTTTTGACCCTACCCTTCAGACTTCTGTTTGACCGCCTTTTTTTCCGCATAGGTCAGTACCATGCCACCGTCAAACAAAAGATCTCCCCCGACCAGGTATCTCCCGAAACGGGAAAAGCCCAAGAGGAAGAGATTGGCTACTTCGATGGGAGACATCATTTCCTTTATGCGCGAGTCCCCCATCATGACATCTCGAACTACCTCTTCAGGGGTAATACCTCGTTGCTTTGCCTGTGCAGGGATCTGGTTCAGGGCTAAGGCCGTTTTGACAAAGCCGGTGCTCACTGTAAAAGAACGGATTTCCCCATCACCCTCGGCCGAGATAGACTGGCTCAGCGCCCTCAAACCGAACTTCATTATATTATAGGCCGGCTTATTCAGCGTGCATATATGCCCGTGAACCGAGGCCATATTGCCGATGCCTCCTGTCCTGTCCCTGCTTTTCCTCATGTGCGGGATTGTCAATTTGGAGAGATAAAATGGCGCTCGCAGCATCAGCCTCTGCATAAGATCGTATTTTTCCATGGGGAAGTTTTCGATCGAATCGATGTGCTGGATGCCGGCGATATTGACTAAATACTTTATGGCGCCGGCTTTCGATGCCTCGGCCACAGCATGCTCTATATCTTCATCGCGTGTGAGATCGGTCTTGATGAAGACCATCTCTCCTCCCATTTCATGGACCATCTCAACTGTCTTCTCACACTCCTCTTCATTGACATCGAGTCCAACCGCTGTCAGGCCATTGGCCGCGGCCGCTATTGCAGTGGCCCTCCCTATTCCCATTCCCGCACCGGTTATAATGCAGACATTGTCAGGGTTGAAGTTGTCATCCTGAAGGATCAGTATTTCCTTTCGTGTTATCTTCGGTTCGGTGATATCCATTTTTTACCTCACTTATCTTTCAGAGTTAGCGTCCACACAGAAATGAGATAGTTTCTGCAAGATCAAGGCGAAGACCCCTATCCCCATTTCTGACTCCATATTTTCTACAAGTCCGGACCACGGGTGTCAACAAAAAATCCCGAGGTTGAACATCCTGATGGTATGCCAGTTCACCCGAAGGGTTGAGATTTTGACCTCTTGTTGATAATATGTACCCTGATACGAAACAACACATCTCAGAGACTTAAAACCTTCATGAAAAAATATGGCAAAGTATTCTTAATTAGCCTCGGTTGTGCC
>JAUWPC010000200.1 GCA_030611815.1 Desulfobacteraceae bacterium | reverse complement strand
TCCTCAAAATAGCACTATTTCTGACGATGGGTGAACTTCCAGAACCGGAATTTACCCACAGATTTTCCTGACGAGCCATAAGTTTGCCATTAATGCGACTTAAATAGTGTCTGAACGAAAACTGTCTTTTTGATCTGAACGAAAAATCCTAGTTTTCGTTCGGACACTATTATAACACAAAATTAATAATTTGCCATGGATTTGGTTTTTGATATTTGATGATCTCTGTTCTAAGGGACTAACATTATATGAGGTGATAATATGTCTTCTGACAAACCCCTAATCGGTGTGATCATGGGAAGCGTCTCCGATTCTGATGTAATGGAAGGGTGTATGGATCTGCTTAAAGAGTTGGAGTTGCCCCATGAGGTGAAAGTGCTTTCAGCACACAGGACCCCCGAGCTGACGAGAGAGTATGCAGTGTCTGCTGCTGATCGCGGGATTGAGGTAATTATTGCGGGGGCCGGATGGGCAGCACATTTAGCCGGAGTCATAGCAGCACATACTACCCTGCCGGTCATAGGGGTCCCGATCGACTCGTCCCCGTTCAAGGGGATGGACGCTCTTTTGTCCACGGTTCAGATGCCTTCCGGTATCCCGGTGGCTACGGTGGCTGTGGGAAGCGGAGGGGCAAAAAATGCCGCCGTTCTTGCGGCTCAAATCCTGGGCCTGAAATACCCTGCTGTTGCTGAAAAGGTAAAGGCCCACCGCAACAGATTGACTGAAAAGGCCTCGGAAAAAGTGGATTCCTGGAAAAATCAGCCAAAATGATAATCCGGTTGGACTCATTTGAAAGGCAGGAACAAGCCCTTAAGAGAGCGAAGGAAGTCCTCTTGCAGGGTGGTCTTGTTGCCTGCCCCACAGAGTCTTTTTACGGTCTTGCGGTGGACGCTACCAATGAAGAGGCCATCAGGAGGCTCTTTGCTTTAAAAAAAAGGGCGTCAGAGCATCCGATTCTGCTTTTGATCCCTTCTGTTGAACTGTTATCAGAATATGTGATCCGGATCCCCCCTGTTGCGCACCAGCTCATCAACGAATTCTGGCCCGGCGGCTTAACCCTGGTCTTTGAGGCCTCGGAAAGGATTTCTCCCCTGCTGACCGCTGGTACGGGCAAAATTGGCCTCAGATTATCTAATCACCCTCTGGCCACGGCACTGGCCCAGGCAATCGGAGCGCCGGTAACCGGGACAAGCGCCAATATTTCGGGCACCCCCCCCTGTTGCAGTGCAAAAGAGGTCTTGGTTTCTTTTAAGGAAGATATTGATCTGATCATAGATGGAGGAGAAACCACAGGGGGGATCGGTTCCACAATACTTGACGTGACAGTCGATCCGCCTCAGATATTAAGGAACGGAATGGTTCAGCGCCGGCAATTGGAGAAGTTTATATAACCCGGATAAATCGGAAAAGTGCCTAAAGTTGATGTTTATTTTTTTACGCCTTGGCGTGATTCGATGTTCGACGTTCATCTTTTTCCACCACTCGCTTTCCGGGAACTGTAAAAAATTTCTTGTGTTTTCTTCACAAGACTTGATTGGTAATTGCCTAAGTTGAGTCCAGCCCAAAAGCGTCAGAAATGCGACAATCCTGCCACTCAAAGCGATCAACCGTGAAGGACACCGTGACATTAGAGGAGGGAAACGGATGAAGATCAAAGCCAATGGCATACATATGAATTACGAACTATCCGGTAAGGAAGACGCTCCGGTGGTGGTGCTGGGTCATTCCCTCGCCTCGAGCCTGGTGATGTGGCGGCCCCAGATCGACACGCTGAGTCAACGTTACCGGGTGCTCTGTTATGATACCCGGGGTCACGGCGGGACCGATGCGCCCGCGCCCCCTTACACGCTCGAGCAATTAGGGGAAGATGCCATGGCTTTATTGGACGCCCTGGATATTGATCTGGTGCACTGGGTCGGGCTCTCCATGGGCGGGATGATAGGCCAGTGCATCGCCTTGAACCACCCGGGGCGGTTCAGGAGTCTCTCTCTGTGCGATACGGCCGCCGCACTTTCCAAAGAGGCCGACCCGGTCTGGCAGGAGCGAATTGACCTGGCCCGCAGAGAGGGGATGGCGCCCCTGGTCCAGTCCACCTTGGAACGCTGGTTTACCCCTCCCTATCTCGCCCTCAACCCTCCCATGGTGGATGTTATCCGACGCCATATCCTGGCAAACCCGGTGGACGGCTATGTCGGCTGCAGCGAGGCCATACGGGGACTCAATTACTTAGATCGACTCTCTGAGATAAAGGTTCCCACCCTCATCATGGTCGGCGAGGATGATCCCGGAACTCCCGTGGACGCGTCCCAGGCCATGCACGATCGCATCCCGCAATCGCAGTTGGTGGTTCTCCCCTCTGCCGCCCATCTTTCCAACATAGAACAGACCAAAGCCTTCAACCATGCCCTGATGGAGTTTTTGACGGATGTTTCTACCCTCTCTACCTGAGCGGCAGGGAAAGGTAACATATGACAGGCAAAAATAAAGACAGATTGATCCTGGCTGGCGACATCGGAGGGACCAAGACAAATCTCGCCCTCTATTCCCAGGGAAAAACCAGGCCGGTGGCTCAGGTTATAGAGTCATATTCGAGCCGCAATGCGCTGGACCTGGAAAGTATTGTCGAACAGTTTTTTGAAAAATACCCAACATCCATAACCGAGGCGTGCTTTGCCATTGCCGGCCCTGTAATAGATGGGCGGTGCAAGACCACCAACCTGCCCTGGGATATTTCGGAACGGCGAATAAAGCGGCGTTTCGGGTGGAACGTACGGCTTATCAACGATCTTGCCGCAACCGCCTTGGGCATACCCCTCCTATATAGCCGTGAACTCTACCCTTTAAACAAGGCCAGGCCCCGAAAAGGGGGTAACATTGCCCTGGCAGCGCCGGGTACAGGCCTTGGAACCTCGGTCCTTGTTTGGCATGACGGGAAATACATTCCTATCCCTTCCGAGGGAGGGCACGTTAATTTTGCCCCCACTGACGAGGCCCAGGTGCTCCTGTGGAGGTACATGTACGAGCATTACGGCCATGTAAGCATCGAGAGGGTTGTATCAGGCCCGGGGCTCTTGAACATCTTCTCGTATCTGAAAGAAACAGGAAGATATCAGGTCCCTCGCTGGCTGGCCCGGGACATCGAGAGAATGGATCCGGCTCGTGCAATTACAGAGGCCGCCATACAAAAAAAAGATCCTCTCTGCGTGAAGGTCCTGAGCATGTTCACTTCTATCTTAGGGTCGATCGCCGGGAACCTTGCCCTCACCGTTCTTGCCACCGGCGGCGTCTATTTAGGAGGCGGCATCCCCCCCAAGATCCTGCCCGCATTGGCTGACGGCGTCTTCATGAATGCCTTTGCAAACAAAGGACGTTTTAAGGACCTTCTTGAAAAGATATCCGTTAAAGTCATCCTCAATGACCGTGCAGCCATCTTAGGGGCGGCACGTTGTGTTTTGGAAGAGGATTTGGGAGTGGATTGAATGCCCATCCACTGTGTCCATGGCACAGATGTGTATGGACATTTTTAATGCTCCCCCAACTCTATTTCAGATGAAGCCATGAGTAAAAAAATGTTGCGGCAAAATATGAGAGATCGAATAAGAAACGTATTACAGTTATTGACTGTTTTGGTTGCTTTATTCTGTTTGCCTGGAATTTCATTTGCCGAAAAGATTGTTGTTTACTCTGCAGTCTACCCACCTTATCAGATTGATCATAATGGGAAATTAACGGGTATTAATACCGAAATAATTAGGGCTATTTTCCAGTATTCAGATGTTCCGTTTGAAATCAAATATGTACCATGGTCTCGCGCTCAAAAGTATGTCGGCGATGATAGCCAAAAAAATTCAGCAATCTATTGCCTTGGAAGAAACGAGCAAAGAGAACAGAAATACAAATGGGTTGGAGTTTATTTTTATCAAAAGGTCAGCTTCCTAACTTTGAAAAATTCAGGTGTAAGAATAAGTGGCCTCGATGATGTAAAGAAATACGTGACTGGTCTGGTACGGGGAGATATCATGACTCAACAGCTCAGGTCCCAAGGATATATCGGAAAATATGAAATTGTACGTGACGATATTCTGAATATTAAGAAATTGTTCAAAAAGAGAGTGCAAACAATCGTAACCTCTGAACTTGCTGCAAAATATATCGCAAAGGAAAACGGTTTCGATCCTAATCAAATTGAATCGCAGTATGACGTGGCAACAGTTGGATTTAATCTTGCTCTATCAAAAAAAACATCAAATGAGATTTGGTCGAAATTGCATGCTTCGCTAAACATATTGTTGGACAATGGTACCATTGAAAAAATTATAAGTAACTGGCGATGATGGAAAAAAGGAGGTGTAAAGCATGAGATCCCCCAGACTTAAGCCTTTGCGTTGGCTATTATTTGCCTTTGCTCGACTACATTCGGTAGTCGAGTTTTTGCTGGTGACAAGATAATTGTCCTTGCCCATGAGACGTCCTGGGCCCCTCACTACGGGAAAGACCTGAAACAGGGGGGAATACTGTTGAAATTATCAGAGAAGCCCTCAAACGAGTCGGTTATGAGTTAGAGACCGTATGGCTGCCCTGGAAGAGGGCACAAGTTGAAGCTGCAAGAGGGGGTTACGACGGTCTTGGGGCTTCCTACTATAGTGAAGAAAGGGCAAATAAATTTGCCTATTCAGACCCCTATAGCTACCACAGAAGTGGTTTTCTTTAAGAGGACCGAAGATGATATCAAATATTCTAAGCTGGAAGATTTGAAACCATACAAGATTGGCACCGGGTTTGGGTATGGCTATCCTGAGAAATTTGTAAAGGCCGACTACCTCCTAACCCCGCCCTTGAGGAATAATTGGCATCAGTTTCATGAAAAAAAGTCCACATTTTGTGGTTCCCATCGATTAAGAAAAAGTGAAGCTTACTATATGAAACTTGAATCCGCATTCTACCAAGATTATTTTGCATACTAACTAATCCTCAAGACTTTTATTCCAGGTAGTTTCTGTACACTGGGAATAATCCCGCATTTTTATATCTATCAATGATTATGGAACAGCGAGCTTACCGTAAATGGCCGCGCTCCTCAAGATCTATATCTCGGAAATGTACCAGGCAAATGAATATTGCACCCGAAAAATACCGGCCCGTTGACTCACATGAACAATTATGACAATATGGAATCGACCACAAGAATTGAGCGCTTGCTCTCAATTTTAGAAAGGAGGTCAGGATGAAGCAGGGCAAACTTCACTATGGCTGGATTGTCATTTTCATGGGGCTTTTGACTACCATCGCCGCCCACGGGTTTGGCCGTATGTCTTACACGATCATCCTTCCGGCCATGAAGGACGGGCTCCAGTTTAACTACACCCAGTTAGGGCTTTTGGGTACCGGCAATTTTATCGGCTATTTAACCATGGCAATTATCGGAGGATTCCTTGCCGCGCGATTCGGAACGCGCATCGTCATCACCTTTGCCCTGGTTGTTATGGGCATCACCATGATCCTGACCGGCCTTGCCAATTCATTTGGCTTTATCTTTACTATGCGCCTTCTGACCGGGTTGGGAAACGGGGCATCCTACGTCCCGGCCATGGCCCTGGGTTCGGCCTGGTTTGCTATGAAAAAAAGAGGTTTTGCTACCGGTATTGTCTCAGCCGGCATCGGAATCGGCACCCTTATTTCCGGTTTGGTGGTACCCCCTATATTAACTTCATTTGGTCAAAATGGCTGGCGCTTTTCCTGGTACATTCTCGGAGGTGCCGTACTGGTAATTTCCGGAATAGTTTATACGTTTGTGCTCAGCCGCCCGGAACAAAAGGGATTGCGACAGGTGGGCGCAGAAGAAACGGAAGCCAGTCCGGCTGCTTCTTTGGATACAAAAAAGGCTTCACCCCTTCAGTGGACCAGTGTGATTAAAATGGGATCGGTCTGGTACCTGGGCGTCGTATATTTTTTCTATGGTTTCTCCTACATTATTTACATGGTGTTTTTTGCCGCCTATCTGGTTAAGGACATGGGTTTTACCCAGGAAGCGGCCGGAGGGTTGTGGGCCTTGGTTGGAGGGTTGAGCATTTTTTGCGGCGTTATCTGGGGCAGCATATCCGACCGCATCGGCCGCAGTAAAGGCGCAGCTCTGGCCTATCTGGTTCTCGGGCTTTCCTACATCATCTATGCGTTGATCAAGGTAGAATTCGGCTTTTATCTGTCGGCAGTTTTATTCGGGCTGACGGCCTGGAGTATTCCGACTATTATGGCAGCCGCCGCCGGTGATTTTGTGGGACCGCGTTTGGCGCCCGCCGGGCTGGGATTTATTACATTGTTTTTCGGCGTCGGTCAGGCCCTTGGGCCGGCCTTAGGGGGATATCTTGCAGATATCACGAATTCATTTACTGTACCATTTCTGGTGGCCGGAGGAATTTCATTTATAGGAATGATCTTATCTCTTTTTCTTAAGAAACCAACTTAACCATGTTTTTCCATTTCTTCGATGAGCTTTGACAACTCCGTACATTTAGCCCGTAAT
>JAUWPC010000212.1 GCA_030611815.1 Desulfobacteraceae bacterium | reverse complement strand
AAGGCCTTTTTTTTCAGCTCTTTATCCCCATGTCCGGTAACAACCATGACCTCCGTCTCGGGACGTATGGCTTTGATAGTTCTCAGTATGGAAAAAACATCTCTGCCCGGCATCTTGATATCGGTCAAAACGATGGGAGGAAGCTCTTTTTCAAAGATTTCAAGTCCCGATTCGGCATTTTCAGCAGTCAACACCCTGTAACCGCAAGCCCCCAAAAACAATTTCATCATTTGAAGGGTCGGCACTTCATCATCAATGACCAGAATCTTTTTCATTTCAATACTCCTCCCCGAACAAGCCGTATTCAAAAGGTCTTGAAAGGCGCTGAAGCAATCTGTCCATCACCCGGTTTTTTTGCCTAAGGGAAAACGGAGGTGGAAACGGGTCCCCCCGCCCGGCCGGCTCTCCACATCTATCGTACCCCCAAAATCTCTGATGATGCCGTAGGTAATGGAGAGCCCCAGCCCCATGCCTTTTCCCACTTCCTTGGTTGTATAAAAAGGTTCGAATATCTTTTGCACGTTCTTTTCCGGTATTCCGATGCCTGTATCCGATATGGTCAAATTCACATGTTTTTGATCAGCGAATGTAGACAGGGCAATGACATTTTCCGCTGAATTTTCAGAAGAATGGTCCTGATGCCCGATCGCGTCACGGGCATTGGTGACCAGATTAAAGATGACTTGTTCAAGGCGGTTCTTATTGGCCAGAATCGGTGGGGCGGTTTCGTCCAGGTCATAAACCACCTTGATGTTCTGGAGGATGAGCTGTTGACCGATGATTTTCATTACATCCTTGATGGTCATGTTGACGTCGACTTTTTCTTTTCTGAAATCAGGTTTTCTTCCGAATTCCCTGAGGCTCCGTATGATTTCAGAAGCCCTGTTTACCTGCCCGGCCGCGGCGGTAACGACCTGGTGCAATTCATCGGAACGAATCGATTCGCCTTGCTCGACCTTCTTTTTCAAAAAATCATTACCAATCTTTATCGCATTGAGCGGCTGGTTGAGTTCATGGGCAATCCCGGCCGACATCTCCCCCAGGGTCGTCATTTTACTCGCTTGAAATAGCTGGGCATCTTTCTCGATGATCTCGGTGATATCCGATGCGGCCAGAATAATGGCCGGCCGGCCCTGATAGCTTGTCGGGCAGGCCTTGACTTCCACATAAAAGGGTTCTCCGCCCTTTCGGTAGTGCTTGATTCGCTGACTGAACACGCCCGTGTCGGACCAATCCCTGTGTTCCAGCAATGAGAGTGATTCATCTTCATATTCAAAGGCGCCCAGCTCTTCAAAGTTTCGCCCGATCAGATCATCCTTGTAATAGTCATAAGTTTCTTCAGCGCTGGGACTGGCGTCCAGGATCGCCAGGGTTTCACGATCAAGAACGAAGATGGGGTTTGGGCCGCTGATGAACAGGGAACGGTATTTCTCTTCCGACTCATGAAGGGCTTCCTCGGCCCGTTTTCGTTCGGTGACATCCAGAAAAGAACCGGTCACAAATTCAACTCTTCCACGCTCGTCGCAGACAATTTGACTGCATCCTTCAACCCATATGATTTTTCCGTCTTTCTTCCGAATGCGGTATTCCCGAATATAGGACTTGTCCGATTTCAGGGCTTCAATGAATTTCCGGCGGACATATGGGCGATCCTCTTCTACGATGAGATCGAACCAGTTAAGTTTCCGTGAATCAAAAAGTTCTCTTTTAAACCCGGTCATCACCTCAATTTTATCATCGAAGAAATCCAGTGCCCCATCAGCGTATCCCCGGAAAACGATATTCGGAATATTATCTATGAGAAATCTGTAGTTTGCTTCGCTTTCCGCCAACGCCTTTTCAGAGCGCTTTTTCTCGGTCACATCCATGGCGATACACAGAAAACCGTAGAGGACCCCTTCAGGATCCCGGAGTGCACTGATGGAAAGGGCCGCGGGAAAGCGGGTCCCATCCCTTCTAAGATATGTCCATTCCTGTTGTTCCTTTCTGCCCTGTCTGGCGTATTCCAAAAAAACTTCATACCCTTTTACTTCACGCCCTGAATCCACCTTGATGGCCTCTCGATGGAACTTCAGTTCGGATTTCAGAAGAAATATTTCAGGCGTGGCTTTTCCGATGACTTCCTTCGCCCGGTATTGCAGGAGATTTTCAGCACCGGTATTGAAAACCGAAATCGTCCCGTTCAGGTCGGTGGCAATGATGGCGATCTGGGTGGCCGAGTCAAGGACCGCTTTTCGTTGTGCGTTGGCATTCTGCAGCCTCTGGAGGACCCGCTCCGTTTCCTCGAACTGCTTGACGACCAGGCTTGCCGTGATCTCGGCCGCTTCCCTGGCCACACGAATCTCTTTTCGAAGGATTGCATTTTCTTCCAAAAGTGCCCGAATACGGGATGGGGAAACATCCTTGGATGCCATTGACAGGGGACGTGCTTGCATTTTTTATTCTTTTCCCACCAGGAGGCTGACCGAGAATCCCGCAGGGCGGGACTACGTCTACGGCCGTTTTGGCCTTGTCGCCTTGCCCTCAAAATTTTCGCTCGATCTCGCTACGAAGCCATTCTCGGACAGCCGCCTATCAAAAAATCTTAACGGTCGGCCATTTGCCATGTCTGTCTATGGTATGGACGCAACATACCAAACAGGGATCGAAAGAACGAATAATATGTTCGATTTCAACCGGATGTTCCGGGTTTTTTATCAGAGTTCCTACGAGAGCCTCCTCCCAGGGACCCCTTATCCCCTTTCCGTCGCGGGGGGACGCATTCCAGGCCGTCGGTGTAATGATTTGATATCCAGCAATTTTCCCATTTTCAATTTCCACCCAATGACCGAGAGCGCCTCGGTGGGCCTGGATCAGACCGAAACCCCGGCCATTGTCCTGTTGATTGTTTTTCCGGTAAAAGTTCTCATTTCCGGCAACAATTTCCTTGAGCCAACAATCCATAACCGGCAGCACCAAAGTGGGTCTGATCATGCGGGCCAGCTGGCGCAGGAACACATTGGGCCCCTCTTTGCTCAAAAACCCTTCAAAAAGCGGATTTGGGGCCATTACAAGCTCCGCCAGCGGGCCGGTTTCAGCGGGATATCCATCATATCTCGGGGCCTTGCCCCAGGAATAGGCTTCCCCGTCCAAACCAGGCGCTTCTATATCCGTGCTCCCTTCAAAGGGGTGCCGGGGACCCCCATGATCCTTGAAATGGGAAAAAGCGACGTCTTCCGTGATCTTTTCCTGATCAAAAGGGTTCATGTTACGGTTAGCGGAAAAGCCCGGGGGGGAAAAACACTCCCCGCCAGCAGGGCCCTTTACGCCTGTGTTCAGGGGCATTTCATAGGCCCCGAAGCTGATGAAGTTATGGTGTCCTTCCCCCAGGAGGTGAAGTTGGGCCTCCCTTGAAAAGCGGATAAAAAAACCGAGTTCGCTTTCCCGATGCTCCCGGTTCTCATCGATCCACAGGTCAAGGTCTTCAAGGGTTCTGACATCCGTCCAACGCTCCAGTGTGCACCCCAGAACCCGGTGCTCATACCACCGACGAAAATTGGAAAGCAGACTGCGACACTGATTAATGTCATTCTGTCCGGGCACCGAAACCACCCCGCCCGGCACCATAAACGAGGAATGCGGCCACTGTCCTCCGAGTATTGCAATGATTTCCAGGATCTTTTTTGTTTCACGGATCGTGCGGACAGCCGTCTCGCCCTTAAGGGGCCGGTACCGTTTGACCGCTTCCTCGAAAAGAGAATGCCGCCGGTAGGCCGGACTGGTAAAGTCGGGCATAAAGAGCAAAAATGCATGCCGTAAATCGTTTTGAAGCTGTTCGGCCATGAGGGTGACGTTTCTCACCCGTACGGCATTATCAGGGACACGGACCCGAACAATCATATCGAGTGCTTTGACTGCGGCTTTCAATTGGGCCGTGCTACAGATACCGCATATTCTGGGCGTAATCACCAGCCCGTCCAGGGGGGCTCTTCCCTTCAAAAGGTTCTCAAAACCCCGGTACATGGTGCCAACGCTTCTGGCTTCGGAAACCATCCTATTGTCAATTTCAAGATGGATTTCAAGATCGCCTTCTACCCTGTTCAGTGGAAGAACCTGTATTTTTTTCGAACTCATCATTTATATCCCGGATTTGCGTCTAATCAGCCTTTTGGGCGCGGCTGCCGCGGCCATGCCTTTATACGCCATGTAGTGGGCCCGGCTTACCCCGGCAGGCAATTCAATGGGTATCCCTTCGATATTCCTGGTCTTGAAAAAGGGATATTTCTGGGGAAAATCCGCACGGGTGCAGCCGAAACAGGGGACACCCACTCTGGTTTTGGACGAACGTCTGTTCCATAAAATTTTGTTGCAGGGTCCTGTGACGAGAGGGCCCTGGCAACCCATATAAAAGAAGAGGCAACCTTTCTCGCCAAATTGCTTTTCCTCAACCCGATACTCATGGTACTCGTTCCGGGTACACCCCTGATGAACCATGATACGGTACCAATCCAGAGGAGAATGCGTCTCGTTGAGTTCCAACGGCATATCGTTGGCCAGGGCGGAAAGCGTGCCGGCCAATACATCGCTATGACATGGACAGCCTGGAAGATTAATCACCGGAAGACCGCTTTTGCTCTTGTATTCCTTCCCGAGGAAGCCCCCAAAATCATCTTTGTGAAAATGCATACCGGTTGCTTCCGTTTCCTGATCCGCCCCAAACCCTCCAAAACTGGCGCATGTGCCAACGGCAATAACGTAGGCAGCCTTTGATGCCAGGGACCCGATAAGGTCTTTTTTCGGCCTGCCCATCATGGTGTCGGCAAGGCCTGTCCCCAAGGGGCCCTGAATGATCGACCCTTCAACGCACAGAATATCCAGCGGCGCTTCATCCTGGAGAATACGCCGGTCCAGGCGCTCTCTGGCCTGGGGGTCGGAAGCAGACAGGGCGGGGTGCCAAAGCACTTCAATGGAAAGCATGTCAAATAGCTCAATTAGATCAGGGGACTCTGCATTCAAAAAAGACCACGTATCACCACCGCAGCCGCCGCCTTGAATCCAATAGAGCGTCTTGGACATTTCTAATCTCCGTTTCACTGATGATTTAAAAAAACGAATACTCTACCCCGGCGAAAAACAATTCAACCATGATAACGCCAGCGCCGAAGTCTTCTTCAGATAAGAATGACGGTAATATCGGGTACTGTCAAGAATTTTGTGTGAAATCTCTTTTCTGCCGAGTTCCTCTATAACTGCAGGTTGATAGGTGCTTTTTCCCGTAGGTCTCGACCTTCAATGCAGCGTCATCCATTCAAGGTTCACGCTACAAGGTTAAAGTGGTGGTCTGAGTAAGGGCAAAACAACCCATGTTGATTCGGTTGTCCTCGTTAATGGACCGGCATTCTTGAACGATGGTATCCTGGTCGGCGTCGCTTCGGTTCTGGTTGTGATGGAAGAGACCGAATGTCTTGACGTTTGCCTCCCGGGCCAGCCGCAACGCATCAAGGTAGGTGGAATGCCCCCACCCCCTGGTTTCTTCATATTCTTCCCTCGTATATTCCGAATCGTGAATGAGCAGATCCGCCTCCTTTGAAAACGTCGCATATTCTTCAAAGGTTCGGCCGTTTCTGTGTTTGTAACTGAGTTCGTTGTCCGTCAGGAATACAAACGTTTTTCCATCCTCCACAAATTTATACCCCATTCCCCCATTGGTATGGTTCAGATTGATGGGGAAGATCTCTATGGAATCGATGTGAAAGCTTAGCCGGCATTCAACGTCGTAATCGATTTTGGCCTGCAAGGCATCAAACTGTATGGGAAACAGCGGGGCGCTCATGGCTTTAGACAGGAGTTTCCGAATGTTGCCCTGCGTGGTGGGGCATCCCATCAACTGAACGGTTGCTTTTTCATGGTAGATGGGCTTGAAGAAGGGAAATCCCAGGATGTGGTCCAGATGGGAGTGGGTGAAAAGGAGGTGATAGTTAAGCCTCCCCTCTCTGAGAAGCCTGTTCCCCAATCGTCTGATTCCCGACCCTGCATCCACAATAATGATCTCGTCATTCTTGCTTCGTATCTCGAGGCAGGTGGTGTCGCCGCCGTATTTGACGTACTCCTCTCCTGAA
>JAUWPC010000217.1 GCA_030611815.1 Desulfobacteraceae bacterium | reverse complement strand
GCCTACCTCATCAACGAGGTCAATCTCAGGATCAAAGGTCTCCGGCGTAACATCTTCAAGCTTAAGCTCGTTGATCATGATTTCTGCAATACGAATGGTGATATTTGCTATATCCTTTGCCACAGTTATTTCCCCCTTACTTGTCTAATTCCTCGACCATAAGGATACCACTGCTGGCTAATTCTCCGTTGACCATTATGCGAAAGAGATATGATAAGGCATCCTTTTTATGAGGAGCAACAGTTATTCTCAGTTTGTCATCAGGTCTAATAACCTGTTTAAATCTTACCCTTTTAACGCCTGAAATCCTCAGGCTTTTTCGGTTGAGTCTTTTGATTGCATCAAGGGCCATTTCGAGTTGGGCTACCCCCGGAAGAATCGGCTCACCCGGGAAATGGCCTGAAAACCAGGGTGAATCAGGACTGACCTCAGCTTCCATGATTATTTCATTTGAGGAAAGAATGTCCGCACTTCTTAGAGAATACCATTTCATGGAAAGTGCCTAAAGTTTTTTCCTATCTGATCAGATATTCCCATAGAGGACCTGAATGTCCGCGGCTGTACATCCTGGAGATTATTTTGGCCATGGTCTCGCCTCCTGAGCCCACAACCCAATTGGCGCGGCCATCTGCGCATTTTTCGATCCTCTGCATAATCTCATCGCTGCTTATTGACTCGGGCTTGTAGAAAACAGGCTCTAATATGCTCTGAGACCTTGATATCTGACCCTCTTCCACTGCAATGTCATAAAGAGCAGTATGCGGATAAATTCGCAGAGCGCAAAAAAAAAGAAGACGCTTTTATTCAGCATGGCGATATTCGAAAGCGTCTCATTCAACGAGTCCTCGTCCTCACCTGGGCCTCCGAGCAGGAAGTAATGGGCAACAAATAATCCTGCTTCAATAGCGGCCTTATGGGCATTGAAAATATGCTTTGCGCCAAAGGGTTTTTTGTAGGTCTTCAGCATATTACCGGATAAAGATTCAGTCCCGAACTCAACATGTGAAAGACCGGCATCAGCCATTATCCTGAAATATCCTTCAGGCGGGTTTGTGGGCGCAAAAAAGGCCCCCCACGGGATGGAGACCCCGGCGTTTTTGAAGGCACGTGCCACCTTGATGCTGTGGGAATAATCGGAGTTAAATACTGAATCAATGACAAAAAAATATTTTGCCCCGGAGTTCTGAAGGCGCAACGCGTTATTTGCCGCATCTTCAGGGGGGATGAACCGCAGATTGCTTCCTTCTATCCGTGGATATGTACAATAGATACACCGGAATGTACAGCCCCGCTTTGTCTGAAGATTGAGCATCCCTCCGTTTTTCAGATAATATTTTGTGCGGGAGATATCGGGAACGTAATTCAAGGCAAATGACCTGTCAAAGGGGTCAGGAATCGCTTTTTCTTCGGCTAAGGTCATGATTCCGGGAATGCGAGAGGGATCTTCCTGCTTCTCCATGGCCTTCAGCAGGAGCGCAAACCTTTCTCCCTCGCCTATTATTCCGTACTCTGCCCCCAAGGCTTCCATAACTTCTGCGGGGAACAGGGTAAAACCGCTTCCCCCCAAGACCAGCGGGGCCTGGGAATACTCCCTGATAGCCTTTACATACTGCCGATATTCACTGATAAAACCTTTCCTGTTCGCGCTGTCGGCGCTATCTATGTTGCGCAATGAAATACCGATTATATCAGGTGAATAATCGCCTATCTCTTTCCCTAATGAGCCATGCTCTCCGAGGTTGTTGATGTCCACGATCTTAATCTCATGATCTGCCGCTATTGCATCAGCCACGTAATCAAGGCCCAGGGGGTATACTGGATAAGGAGTCGTGAGCGTGTTTGCTGAAATGAGAAGTACTTTCATATTAAAAAGATCTCACGTAAAGGCGCTAAGGCGCTAAGTTTCATACAAATATTTCTTCCTTTAATCTTCAATCTTCAATTATCAATATTCAATCCTAAGTGATTACCTCAACGGCTGTTACAAATTTTCCAAGGCCTATAATCAAGATGCCTTTTCCATTCAGGGAAGAGGATTTCCTGCCGCAAAGAGCTTCGGGGATTTTTCCTTCCCTGGCAAAACAGATAGCAAGGACTGCGGCCACTGCCGATGCCGATGCAAATTCACCCGTAAACCGTCTGTAGTCGATGACCGGCCCTTCAAAACCCGAACTTGCTAAAAATTGAGACAGTTGATTACGCCCTGTGTCTCTATGTGACCCGGGTATGCCCGCAAAAAGCGCTCCATATTTACTCTTAATTCTATCCGGCCCGCCGAGGTTATCTATGAGAGATAAAATAATAGAGGGATTGTCCTTTGAATATTCAAAGAATGCAGGAAATAGTCTCAGGCCGACGGAGGTGTCCGCCCGCCTCAAACAGAGGGCCCCCCCTCCATCTGAGGGTGTCTGGTCTCCCGATACAGAGTCGTCAAAGAGGCCCGACAGTATCTCGTGCGACTCGTCAGCCCCCACTACAAGTATTAAGTCATCTCGTCCTTTGGTCAGGAGACTTGCTGCCATCAAAGATTGTTCAAAGGAATAATCCCCCCCGGTGGTCGTGATATTGGGGCCTGTTGCCCTGAATTGGATGGCAATCAACCCTGCCGGCGCATTATGCACAGAGCCGATGAAATCGGTAGGACTGGTAAAATGTTCCTCCGATTCATAAAGCTTGGTCAAAAAATCATATGTCTCCGAAAGGGGGCCCCATCCGGTGCCAAAAAAGAGGGAGTTCGGGTCATCCGATTCTCCGGAATCTTTATGGGCCGCAATGGCGAGGGATAAGGCCAATCGTGACAGCCGTTTAAGTCGCCTGACAGTTTTTAGAGAGAGATCCCTTGATACGTCTCTGATTGGAAGTATCCCCTTACAACTTCGGCCCTCTGATACCGTTTTTTCGGTCATACGGGTCTTTCCCGCCCCGGTAATACAGGCGCAGCCAACAACGGCTAAATGGGGAGGTCCTTGAGAAGATATGGAGGCTCTCTCTTCTTCCGGCCTCCCGATTACCACTGAAGCATTATTGCCTCCAAACCCGAAAGAATTTGAAAGAATGGTTTGAATATCCCTCTCAATCGGTTCAATAACGGGGTTGAGACGCAGTTCCGGGTCCGGGGTGTTACAACCTGCATTTCCCGGGACGAAATTATCAGAAATGCTCATGGCAGAGATCACAGCCTCTATTGCGCCTGCTGCGGCAAGGCTGTGTCCAAAAGCGCCCTTGACAGAGGAAAGAAGAGGTTTATCCTCGGCGAAGAGCCTATCCAATGCCCTCGCTTCGGAAAGATCGTTGTCAATGGTACCCGTGCCGTGGAGATTGACGTAATCAATCTCTGAAGGGGAAATGCCACCATCTTTTATGGCAGCCCTCATCGCGGCTAATGCCCCCGTGCCTTCAGGATCAGGTGATGAAGGGTGATATGCATCACAGGACAGGCCAGCCCCGAGAATCTCTGCCATCGCATTATCGGGCGCTTTGTCCTTACCCTCAAGAAGAAGCATCCCGGCCCCTTCTGAGACCGTCATCCCACGCCTGTTGATGTCTAAGGGACGAGCGCCGGCCGGGTCAATCAGTTGCAGGGCGTTGAACCCGTAATACGTAAGACGGCAGAGCGAATCCGCTCCCCCTACGAGGACATTCTTGGCCTTCCCTTCCCTAAGCATCTCAAGGGCAACCTTGATGGCTGCGGTCCCTGACGAACAGGCCGTTGAAACGGTGATAACCGGCCCCTTGCATTTAAGCTTTGCGGCAAGATATTCAGCCACAGAACCCGTTGCATGGTACTTGAATAAATCCCGCGAGGTATCGCCTCTTTTTAAATGTTTTTCGGTCAGGGCCATCCCTCCCGTTGTTCCCCCTATAACGATCGCATCAGGGGCATCTTTTGAATCGGCCATTGCCTCTTCTGCCGCAATGAGGGCGAACTGATGTGTTCTGGGGAGTCCATCTATTTCAAATAATTCATTAATTTCGCCAACGGGGAGAGATCTGTCCCGGGGAACAGGAAAAAGAGTGAGAGGCCCGATTCCCCTTGCACCGTTCATAATGGAGGCCTTTGTTTCCGGGACACCGCGTGCAACGGGAGTAATCAATCCCGTTCCGGTGATATAAACTCGGATGTCCGTCAATTAGATAACCCCGGGGATTTTTTCTGTATATATTTAGCCAAGGCCTTCAAATTTGCAAAGACCTCAGCGCCGAGTTCTTTATTATCAATTCTAACGGAATAATCTTTCTCAATCATCATAACCAATTCCAGGACATCTATGGAATCTAACCCCAATTCACCGCCGACTAATTGATCTTCCTCACCGATATCATCCGGCACAATATCTTCGAGATTAAGGGTATCAATGATCTTTACTCTTAATTCATCTATCAGGTTTATCATTAGGTTTTCCCTTAGAAGCCATGAGACCTTTGCAAAACGCCCCCTTTCGAAGTCTGCGCTTATCTGCCCAATCTTTGCCTTGCGTTCGGATTTTAGTCCTCAAAATATTCAACATATTCCTGCGGTTAAAATCCCCGCCTTCCCCCGCTCAAAGTGCGAGATCTTCGACTTGATCTTGACCAAAATTGAACATTTTTCAAAGGCCTCACTATAACGCGGTTTTTAGAATCGGCCCATTTTTTCAGGTTGTTTCTTTACACAATTGACAAAGTATCGTACAAAACACTTTAGATTATCACCATTGTTATTTTCGGTCAATCTCATTTTCCTGGAAGGTATGGCACATGAACTCAGTATGTCGGGAGAAAACCTAATGGTGAGCGTCGATATCGAGGAACTCCTGCCCCACCGAAATGGTATGAAGCTCATTGACAGCATAATTGAGGTTAATAAAGAGGGGGCTGTCTCGGAATCCACGGTTACCGAAAAATGGCCGTTAATTGAAGGAGATTCGATAAATCCGATTGTCTTGATAGAACTGGTTGCTCAAACTGCGGGTATATATATTGGATGGGAAGAACTCAAGAAAAAGGGGAAGAATACCGAGGGGAAAGGATGGCTGGCAGGGGTGAAAGAGGCGCTCTTCTATCGCAAAACGATACCTCTCGGCAGTCAAGCAATAACTGACGTAAAAAAAGTCTTCGATTTTGAAAACTACCACGAAATCTTAGGGCTGGTAAGAGTGGGCGGGGACCTCGTGGGAAAGGTCAGCGTACAAATTGTGAAATCGGTTTCAGGGTGAGGGATATGAACAATAAAAATGACGCAAAAGTGGCTATTATTACCGGCGGGAGCAGAGGGATCGGTCGCGCCATATGTGTTGAGCTTGCTAAGGATGGATTCTATATTATCATCAATTTCAGATCGGACGATCAAGCGGCGGCAGAGACCCTCAAAATGGTAAGGGATAACGGGGCAGATGGGGAAACAGCCGGGTTTGATGTTTCAAGTTCCGAAGATGTTAAGAATGCCATAGATGAGATAACCGGTCGTTTTGAAAATATAGAAGTATTGGTGAATAATGCAGGGATAACGGCAGATGGATTATTCGTGTTTATGACCGAGGATGAGTGGGACTCGGTAATCAATACGAGCCTAAAAGGCTTTTATAATGTTACACGTCCAATTCTTGAAAAGATGGTGGGGAAAAAAAGTGGGAGTATCGTATCAATTTCGTCCCTGTCAGGTCTTGTTGGTCATAGGGGGCAGGCAAATTACTCGGCGGCAAAGGCTGGGTTGATAGGAACAAGCCGTGCGATCGCGACCGAGGTTGCCAGGATCGGTATTCGTGTCAATGTTGTTGCGCCGGGACTTATCGAAACAGAGATGATCAAGGATGTTCCCAAGGATTTCATAAAGGGGGCGATCCCCATGGCAAGAGTGGGGAGACCGGAGGAAGTGGCGAGGGTTGTCAGGTTTCTCTGCTCTGAAGATGCTTCCTATATTACCGGCCAGGTTATTTCGGTAAATGGAGGGATGTGCTGAGATGG
>JAUWPC010000084.1 GCA_030611815.1 Desulfobacteraceae bacterium | reverse complement strand
CGGTATTATTCTATTCCCCTGTAAACAGAGGCTTACGCTTCTCAAGGAAGGCATTGAACCCTTCCATACGATCTTTTGTTTCACGCACCCGGGCGCTCCCCTCGGCCTCTACCTCGATCCCTTTGTCTAAGCCCTCATATTCGCCGGCGGTCATTGCCTTCAGCACGCAAGTCACTGCGATGGGGGGCCTCTCCGCCAGCTTCTGTGCAAATTCCAGGGCATCATTAATCAGTTTTCCCGGAGCGGACACCCGGTTAACCAGGCCGATCTTGAGGGCCTCCCGGGCATCAATTGTTTTACTGAAAAGAATCATATCCAGGGCCTTTGCCCGGCCCACGAGGCGCGGTAATCGCTGGCTGCCCCCCCAGCCGGGGATGATGCCGAGATTAAGCTCGGTTAGGCCGACCATCACCTTTGGGGCATCGACCATGATTCTGAAATGGCATGACATGGCAAGCTCTAATCCCCCTCCCAGGGCATAGCCGTTGATGGCAGCGATAACCGGTTTAGGGAACCGATCAATCCGTGTCCAGAGGGCCCTGGCTTTGGGGCTGATCACAGAGGCATTGGCCGCATCGCTCACATCAAATCCTGCTGAAAAGCACTTCTCACCAGCGCCGGTCAGGATGACCACCCTTGTATCGTTATCATTTTCCAACGTATCAACAGCCTTTTCAAATTCCTCAACTGCGGCGAGGTTCCAGGCATTGGCCGGAGGATGATCAAAGGTGATGATGCTTATATGGCCCTTTTTCTCTAAAATGATGTTTTTTAATGTCATGGCGCTATTCCTTCATCTCATGTTATTTTCCCAACAGGTTTTCCCAAATCATGGAATACCCCTGGCCCCGGCCGACGCACATGGTTGACAGGCCGTATTTAGCATCCGGATGTTCCTTGAAGAGCCCGGCTAAAAACGCCACGAGGCGTGGGCCTGATGCGGCCAGGGGATGCCCATAGGCAATGGAGCCCCCCCACCTGTTTACCCTCGGATCATCCCATTTCATACCAAGACGGTCAAGGCAATAGAGGGCCTGCACTGCGAAGGCCTCGTTCAACTCCACGATATCCATGTCGTCCATGGTCAGTCCAGCCTTCTTGAGGGCCTTCTGCGTGGCCGGCACCGGTGCGATACCCATAACGGTCGGGTCTACTGCCGCCACGGCTGAAGCAATCCAGCGCATTACAGGTTTAATGCCTAATTCTTTAGTTTTTTCTTCACTCATGAGGATCACAGCGCAGGCCCCATCGTTTAAGCCGGAGGCATTGCCCGCAGTTACATTACCGTTTTCCCTGAAAGGCGTTTTAAGGTCTTTCAATGCCTCTATCGTGGTATTTGGCCTGGGCGGCTGGTCCTTGTCCGCAACCATACGGGTCCCGTCTGCTAATTCCACCTCTAAAGAGATAATCATATCTTTCATCTTCCCGGCTTTGATCGCTTCGTCAGCCTTGAGCTGACACTTCGCAGCGTATCTGTCCGCCATCTCTTTGGTGAATTCAGGAAAACGTTCATGGATGTTTTCAGCGGTCATCCCCATGTTAAAAGCAGATGGGCCGCCCATTACCTCTTCGGACCTCGGGTGCGGATCACGCATAAATCCCATTATGAGGTGTCCCATATGCTCGACCCCTCCGGCGATAAGGCAGTCGGCCATGCCCGACGCGATATAGGAAGTGCCGAAACCAACAGCAGTAAGGCCCCCCGCGCACATACGGTCTATGGAACAGCCCGGGATCTCATACCCCCAATCAGCCAGCATGGACACTACCCGCCCGATGGTCCCCCCTTGCTCTTTCACCTGATTGGTAACTCCCCAGATATTATCTTCGATCATATCCGGCGTTATTTTAGGATTTCGTTTGATCAATGCCTTCAAGAGGGGAACGATCAGGTCATCAGCCCTGGTCTTCCAGAATATCCCCTTTTCTCCGGCCCTTCCAAAGGCCGTTCTAACAGCGTCAATAACTACTACATTGTTTAATTCTCTTCCCATAGAATCATGCTCCTATATTTGGTAACCGTTGGGGGTGCCAGGGATCAGGGTAAGGGGTCATGGTCTTGGCGGTTTAAGGATTAGTGTGGCATCTGCCGGGGCTTCATATATTGCATGGTTCCGTCTTGGATGACAGCAACCCTTGCCTCTCCTGGATAATCTTTCTGCAAGATGTATAGAACTTCTGACCAGGTTTTGACTATCATTGCATCATCGATATGGCAGGACAGGTCGAGGCAGGTACGGTCCGGATAGGGTGACAGGACAATCAACCTTTTTACCATTAATAGATCCAGCCTACCCTTTGGTTTCGGACCATAGTGACGACCGCCGTAATCGGTTCCCCAGGAGCGGAAGACGTAATGAGGGACCTATCCCTCAGGGGCATCGCAAATCAAGACGGCCGTACTGACAGCACCGGGTTTCAGGGTAACCGGAGCAAAACGCAAAGCAATGGCCGATTCATTGGCCTTCCCATAGGCGTTGCACACTGCAATATCATAACCGGTAGCATAAGGGATTCCATAGTGTTCCTTTCCCTCTTCTCCCCCGGCAGCATGGGTCACCCTGAAGGGCCCGGCATAGAGATTGGCAATCTCTCCACGATGATTGATCAGAGAGTCGACCTTGAAGTTTAAGCCTACCATATCCCCGGCAGCATCACACTCAGCACGCATGATGTTATCGTCAAAATTGCCCAGTCCGGTGCGGCTGGAATCCCTATATAATTGATTGTGAAACTGATTGATTGACTCGATACCAGCAACCCCAGGGAAGACAATCTTGGCCCCGCCTCCAAATCCTACATGGACATGGGCGCTGATGCACCCGATTCCGATCTTTAGATCACAGGCCATAAACTCCCGGTTAAACCAGAGTTCCACGCCCGTGGGGGTCCTCCCCACTCTTACTGTGTTTTGAAAGGGATCGTGGTTGTAAACGGCGTAATC
Organism: Desulfobacteraceae bacterium; assembly: GCA_030611815.1. Taxonomy (GTDB): domain Bacteria; phylum Desulfobacterota; class DSM-4660; order Desulfatiglandales; family Desulfatiglandaceae; genus Desulfacyla. Next base: position 8,310 of record JAUWPC010000084.1, on the reverse strand, counting down.
TTCCACGATCTCGTCCCCTAATTTTTTTCGGGCATTGATCATGTCATAGGCGCCATGCGCCCCCAGAGCCCACACAAATCGAATCTGCTCTTTGTTCATCCCGGCTCTATGGAGAGAGTCAAGGAGATACGGGGCAACTGCTTTCACGGGCGTAGGGCGCGTCATGTCATCGAACACGATGACCGCCTGCTTTTTCCCCCTCGCCATCTCCTCAAGGGTGGCTCCGTCAAGAGGGTTCTCGATTTTTTCTCTAATCTCAACGGGAGTTAGCCCTGGTTTATCAAATCCGGGAGAGGTCAGGTAGTCCACTTCCCATTGATCAGGAAATGTCAACGCCCGCTCTCTGTTTTCATACCATCGTCTTGAAGGAACCGAAATTGTTTTCATAGGCTCTTCATCCCTTGCCTCACGTATGGACAACATTTTTACGAGACATCAAACACGGCCCCATCTTGCTTTCTCAGCATCGATGCGCCTATGTCAAAGGCTTTGAGGTTAACATTTAGGTTGCCCTCGGGCAGACTATCCAGGATAACTTCTTTGAAGTCTTCCCGGTACAAGGGGAGTTCCCCCATCCCGGACATGGCACCTATCATAATGATGTTCCCCAAAACGGGATTACCCAGTTTTATGGCCTGATCTGTCGCATCGATGAACCAGGCAGTCGGAGATAAATTCTTCACCGATGCCTTAATTTCTTCTATGGAAGGATAATCTAATTCCCCGGAAATAACACCTACAGGATATATGGGGCGGGTATTGGTCAGGGTTTTAACTTTTTGGTTGCCATAAATCTCGAGTACCCTGATCGCTTCAACAGGCTCAAGTGATACGATGAGATCCGCCCGCCCTTTGGGAATCTGAGGGCTCCAAACGGATTGAGCCGAAACCCTGATATGACTCATCACTGATCCACCCCTTTGAGACGCCCCAAAGGTCTCTCCTACGGTAACGTAATAACCATTGCGAATTAGCATATTCGACAAGACCCTGGACGCCATGACGTTTCCCTGACCGCCTACTCCCGTAACAACCATATTGTATGGGTCCTTTGATAGTTGCGTCTTTCCCATGTGCTATGCTACCTCCTCCTTCTTGATCGCTTCTGCAGGACAAATTGAGGAGCATACGCCACAGCCAACACAGAGAACTTCATCAATCATCGCCCTGTTTTTTTCTCTATCCCAGATAAGACCCGGGCACTGGAATATGCGCGTGCACAAACGATTGCAGCCGCAGTCCTCACCAAGGCACAACGCTTCATCAATACGCATGTCGTATTCTTTCGCGTGTCTCTTTTCCGGGCTCAAGGCGCAACCCTGTCTCAGGATGAACACCTTGACGCCTTCTTCTTTCTCAATGAGTCGATTGAGTGTGTTCCGGGTTCCTTCTAAATCGAACGGGTCTCTGATCTCCACCACGGCCCCCATAGCCTCGCATACCTTTGCGATATCAATGGCTGGCGCCTCCTCTCCCATGGCATTAACCGTCAGTCCAGGGTGGGGCTGGAATCCTGTCATGGCTGTACCGCTGTTATCCAAGACGACAAGGGTAATGTTCGAATTATGATGCACCGCATTCACGAGGGCCGGCATGACAGCATGGAAAAAGGTAGAATCTCCACAAACGGCCAACACGGGCTGGTCCATGCCGAACTTGGCAAGTTTTCCAAAACCGCTGGCGAGCCCTGTCCCTGATCCCATAGCATGTAAGGTCTTGGTGGTGTTGAAACCACAGGAGAGACGTCCCATGGCATAGCAGCCAATATCACCACAGACAAAACCTTTACGGTTATCCATTTGAAGGGCATTATGAATACTCCAGAAGGATGCCCTGTGAGGACAGCCTGGACAGAATGTCCTTCCTCTATCAGGGACTACGACAAAACTCGAATCCTGAAACCTCTTTTTATACTCCGAAGGCATGGCCATATAACCGGTGCTCAGAATCTTGCTCAGAGCCAATACAACAAGATCAGGGTTCAGCTCTCCTACGCTGGGAATGCTGCCGTCATTCTTGCCATAAAATGTCTTGGCCCCGATCTCTTTAGCCTGTTCGGCGGCGAGAATCTTTATGTTTTCTTCTAAGAATGGCAGGACCTCTTCCACGATCATGATTTTATCAGTTGTGGATAGATATCTCTTGAGGAGCTTTGGCGGCAAGGGCCAGGTGGTGCCCAACTTCAGAAGCCCCACCCTCTCTTCCACACCTAATAGATTGATGGCCTCCTTAGTGTAAAGGTTACAGACACTACTTGTGATAATCAGCAGCTCTGGTTTTTCCGGCCCATGATAGGTATTAAAAGGGCTCTCTTCAAAGATCTCGGCGACTTTTTTTATCTTTTCCTGCTGCAGGGTATGTTTATGGCCTACGGGCGTGCTCTCCGCAGGGCCTTCATATGTTTCGAGGGCGTCGTCGTCATACTTAAACTCGGCATGCCTCTGTGTTTGGGAAAGTCTACCAAGTTTGACATTCCCACTGGCATGGGACACACGGGTAACGCTTCGAACTATGACCACGTTCCTGATCTCTTCCGAGAGTTCAAAAGCCCACTTGGCCATATTTTTGGCCTCCTGGAAATCTCCCGGTTCTAAGAGAGGGATCTCAAACATCCGGGCAAAATGGCGTGATTCCCCCTCGTTGCTACTGGATAAGGCCCCTGGGTCATCACAGGTCACCACCACCATACCCCCTCTGGTTCCGCAGAGAGCAAGATGCAACAGAAAATCGGATGCCACATTCATACCAACCTGTTTCATGGCACACAGGGATCTGAGTTTGGCAAAGGACGCTGCCGCAGCAACCTCTAAGGCCACCTTTTCGTTGGTGGACCATTCCACATATAGATTTCTTTCCCCGGATACCCTGGCAAGGGTCTCAATGATTTCTGAAGAAGGAGTGCCTGGATATCCACTGGCAACATTCACCCCGGCCTCTAAGGCACCACGGGCGATAGCCTCATTCCCCATAAGGAGATGCTGAATTCCTTCACGATTATCAGTCAGAAATGACATGTGACCTCCGTGTGATCTTTTCGAGGATTTTGGCGCTTAAAATTCCTTCCTGTTTCGCCTTTATAACTGCCCTCCTCTTCTTGTTCCCCGCAGCCGATTGAAGGTGTTCGAGGTTTTTCGCAGGCATATCAGAGATGACTAAATAACCCTCTTTTTGGGCTTCATTGACTATTTTTCGGCCTCTTTCTGTCCTGATTATGAGGGTGTTCATATCAGGCTGACCTTCAAGTACACCTACTGATATGTCGGAAAATTCAGCAGTCATGTCAGCGCAATAAGAGCAGCCCTCCAAGACCAGTGGTCGTATCTCCTCTAAGGGGATTTCAATCTTTTGACCCCCCCTTAAATATATTTCCATCATATCAGAGGGGGGTGGCGGTATATCAACCTTTGTTATATTTTTGATATCTACTCGGTCTGAGACAAATTTCTCAAAGGGTCTGAAATCTAAGGCCCATGTGCAAAACAAACCGATTATAAGACCGGTAGGGTCAACGAAGGCCTTGTCATCCAACGGATTAGACCTCATGAGTGCCGTAGAGAGAACCTGGCAGGGGGTGGCTACAACTCCTATTTGCGTAAATCCATCTCTTATTCCCTGATTCAGGGCAGAGAGTGTGGGTGCTGCACTATATTTGGACGATACACACGTAAAGACATCCTCGGGGTTTGTAACAAAACGGGGTATCGGGAGAAGGCCATCACGATCTGTCAGGACGGCTCCGTCGAGGTAACCTTTCTTCAGGGCAAAATAGATGATAGCAGATACGGTTCCTCCTGCCTGAAACGCGGCACTACCGACTTTCTCGTCGGCCCTGGATATCATGACCGTTTGATATGATCCTAAGGGATTCCCGTCATACGATCTTCCAAAGAATTTCTCTGACAGGTTATCCAGATCTACCTCAACCTTGGGACAGAAATCAAAACACCTCCCTGTCATGAGTGTGCAGGGGAATAACGCCACGGTCTTACCCCTGTAAGATCTGAAATAAGGGCATAGACCAATGCAGGCCCCGCATCCGGTACAAAGATTTGCATCCAAAACCAAGTCCTGAAGCCCCTTTTGACCTCTGAACTGATTCCTGTCTCCTGTCTTCACTGTGCCCTCCAGTTTACGATCTGTTGCTGTCTCAACCACTGCAAGACGTTCCTCACGCCTCCTTGCCCCATCTTTTCAGCCACTTTTCCTTTGCCTCCGGGTTTAGGCCATAAAGAGGCCACTCCCCATTCAGGGCCATGACCACCTGCGTCATCGGCTTGTAATAGAGCTCTTCGTTAGAGCTCGTGGAGTAGAAGGCGCTGTGCCCGGTGAGTATAACGTTGGCCATCTTGAGAAGCGGGTTGTCCGCTGCTATGGGCTCCTCAAACGTTACATCAATTCCTGCACCAGCGATGGATCCCTCTTCCAAGGCCCTTATGAGATATGGTTCATCCACGCATCTTCCTCTTGCGGTATTGATAAAATAGCAGGCGGGTTTCATCCGCTTAAACTCTTCATCGCCAAACATGCTGTGGGTCTCAGGGGTCAGGGGTGTATGCAGGCTGATAAAGTCGGATTCACGGAGTAATGTGTCAAAATCTACCGGATCTACTCCACGGCTTTTCATGACCCCGTGAAAGACATAGGGATCATAAGCGATAACCCTCATTCCCAGCCCCCGGGCCTTTATTGCCGTGGCTGTGCCAATTTTTCCCAGCCCTACGATGCCAAGGGTCTGGTCACGCATACGGAACATCGGATATCCTATCTCTTTTCTGGTCTTTTGATCGCCGGTAAAATTGATTTGTCTCTCCCTGACGGCTTTATCGATCTGGGGAATCTTATGGCCGAGGGAAAGCATAAGCCCTATTACTAAACCTGAGACCTCGTCCAGGCAATAATCAGGTACATTAGTGACAGCAATCCCAAAATCGGTGGCAGCGGCTAAGTCAACCGCTTCATGCCCTATGGCAATTCCCGCAATGATGCGACAGTCTACTAAGGTTTGGAGTACCGACCGATTGAACGGTTGTCTGGAGCCAACACCGATTACCGCATCGGCGCCCCTGGTGTTGCTGATAATGTCAGCCTCATTCGGCCATATCCCCTTGATCAAAGTGGCATCGAGGGATTTAATCAGATCTTCTCCATGATCTACATCAGGCAAAGCATACGTATGAACGACCTTAAAACTCATCGTTTACCTCCTCTTCATGCTACTCTCACAAGCTACCCGAAAACAGCATTCGGCAACCAGGTTGCAATCTCGGGGAAGATCATCACTAAGGCCAGTCCTATTGATTCAACAATGGTGAAGGGGATGACTGATCGGTAGATATCTCCCATAGTTATCGATGGTGGCACAATTCCTTTCATGTAAAACAAGTTAAACCCGAATGGTGGTGTCATGTACCCGATTTCCATGTTGATTATAAACAAGATCCCGAACCATATGGGGTCAAAACCATGGGCTATGACAAAGGGCAAAAATATGGGAACCGTAATCATCATAATTCCGGCCGGGTCCAGCACCATGGCCAAAAGAAATATGACGATCTGTATGAAAATGATGGTTCCCCAGGGACCACCCGGTATATGTCCCATTATATCCTCAATTAATTGGGGGGCACCCATCCCATGATAGGCGGCACTAAAGCAGTAAGCACCGAAGAGGATCCACATAATCATCCCGGTTAGCTTTAATGTACGGACGTTTGCTTCCATCATGACCTTCCACGTCAACTGCCGATATACCAGTGCCGAGATAAGGGCACCCAGGACCCCCATAGCGGCGGACTCTGTAGGTGTCGTGATGCCGAATATGATAGACCCCAGGACTAAAATAACGATAATAATGGGCAAGAGAACCGCCCTGAGCGCCGTTAGCTTTCTCTTCCAGTCCCCCCGCTCTTCAGCGGGAAGGGCTGGGCCTAAATGCGGCTGAAGAAAACATCTGATTCCAATGTAGCTGGAAACAAGAATCAGGAGCATGAGGCCGGGGAAGACTCCACCCGCAAAAAGCCTTCCAACGGATTCTCCTGAAATGAGTGCGTAAAGGATCATAATCACACTGGGGGGAATGAGGATTCCCCAACCCCCTCCTGAATTAATGCACCCTACAGCCATTCGTTTGTCATAATTTCTTTTCAGCATGGAGGGAAGAGCAATGGTTCCCATGCTCACAACAGCCGCTCCGCTGATCCCACACATGGCCGAAAAGATGGCGCATATCACTACGGTACCAATGGCCAGCCCCCCCCGTAACCCTCCAAACCAGAGATACATCATTTCATAGAGGTCATTGGCCACCCCTGATCTCTCCAAAATCATAGCCATGAATATAAACAGAGGTATCGCAACCAGGGTAAATTTATTCATGGTTCCCCAGGTTTGGGCAGCGACCATGTAGAAGGCCTCAGGCCCCCAGGTAAAGTAAATGAAAACTATCGACACCCCACCAAGAACAAAGGAGAGAGGAAGACCGAGCAGGAGGAAGACCAAAAGAGATAAGAAAAAGAGGACTGTCAGGAGTTCAATGCTCATACTGTTTCCCTTTCTGTGGTTTCACCGGCCGTTACTTGTTTGCCTGAAATCAAAGCCGAGATGTCACGTATCAATTTGACAATTCCCTGCAGCAAGAGCAGGAAGGCCCCAAGAGGGATCATGAGTTTCACCGGGTATATGGGGGGATTCCATGCCGATTCCGAATGCTCGAATGTGGATAGTGATTCCCAGGCCAATGAGCCTCCGTAGATCAACAACATACTGCAAAAACCCAGGAAGAGAAAAAAAGTGATAATATCTGCTATGGCCTTGCCCCTGATTGAAAACCGGGAATACAAAATATCCACGTTTACATGCCCTCCGAACCCGAGGATATAACCACCGCAGAGCACAACATAGACCCCAAAGATCATTTGAGTCAGCTCATTACCCCAAACGGTAGGAGAGTTAAAGAAGTACCTCCGTATTACCTCAATCAAAACCATTACAAACATGAACAAGACCCCAAACGATAGAATTTTCCCCACCCACTCGTTGAGCTTGTCGATTCCTCCGAGAATTGCGTTTAACATGGCGACCTCGTTTCCTCCATTAATTAAACGGCCATCTGACCCGAACCTCCCCGGTCTGGTTTTTCAAGGTTGATCAAATGGCCGTTACTTTACGTGGATTAGTAGGGCTTTTTCTGATTGTCTGGCAAGTAATTATGCGTATGACAAACTCGTAAAAAGTCGGAAAGCACCCGTTGTCGTCATTCCCGCGATCCTATAACGTCATTCCCGCGAACGCGGGAATCCATAAGCAGTTGATTTTCCTGGATTCCCGTTCCCCGATCAGGTCGAGGACAAGCTTCACGGGAATGACAGAAAATGAAAAAATGTCGACTTTTTACGAGACCATCAAATTTCCAGTTTCACCTCTTCACTCTTCACGTTTCACGTTTCACGTTTCAAATTTCAAGTTACGGAGGAACAAATGAATATCAATTTTAAAAACAGGACAATCTTCACCAAGATACTTTCGGGGTTTATGCTGCTCCTGGTGCTGGCGGCCCTCATGGGGGGAGTTCTGTTTTACAGTTTGAGGGATGTAACCGGGGTCCTGCGCCAGATAACGGAACAAAACTCCCCGACCGTCAGGTATTCCACAGGGGTAGATAGATATATCCTGCGGACTATCTTGGATGAGAAGAACTATCTCCTGCTCCAAAAGAAAGAGATACACGAACAGGCCATGCAGGATATCCGGGAGATATATGCCAACCTGGACAGGATGGACCAGGTGGCGGCCAGATATGACGATCAGGCGCTCCTCCGGAAATCCGGAGATGTTCGCCGGGCCGTTGAGGAATACCAGGGATACTATAATCGCGGGGTGGCCCTGTTAGAAGAGAATAAGCTTTTAGAACAGAAGATGAGAATGTTAGGGAGAAAGATGAATGATCTTTCCCATACCCATACCCTCGCCCACAAGAGATTATTTGAAAAGGCTGTTGCCAGTGGTATTGACCAAAGCAAATATATGGAGGGATTCCACCTCTGCAATCAGATTGAAACAGAAGCCCTTCAAGCGAGGAGGCAGGAGAAAAATTACATCTTATACAAGAAGCAGAAATATTTTGACGGGCTGAAAGAACATATTGCCAATCTAAACAAGCTCTACGATGAGATAGCCAAAGTCGCCTACGTCTTTGAACATGAGGCCTTGATGGCGGAAACCCGCAAGACGACCGATGAATATATATCAGCAGCAGAAAAGTGGGTGGCCAATGATAATGAGTTGAGTGACATACTTGCCCGGATGCACGAG
>JAUWPC010000165.1 GCA_030611815.1 Desulfobacteraceae bacterium | reverse complement strand
TCAGCCTTCTTTCCCTTCAATGCCCAGTGTTCAACAATCTGAATATGGACAATTCTGTTATCTTTGATCGTCACCTTTACTAAGGCCTTATTAGGCGCTCCTTTGTAGCTGCCTTCATAGGTCCCATCCATAAGTTTCTTGTTGCTCACAGGGCCTCCAATTATGGGAGTTGCTGCACAGCCTGAAGAGAGAAGAGGAATCAAGACAGACAATACTATTATAGATATCCTTAAATTCATAACAGTGTTGGATTGAAACAGATTAAACACCTTGTTCAGAAATTGTTTACTATTTTTAAATGCAAACAACACTTTTAACTTTAGGCAATTTAGCTCACTTCCCCGCTACAAACGGGATAAATAGGCACTTTAGATCACTTACATCTTGTCGAGTCGTTTTGAAACCGCCGTTTTCCGGTAACACTTGGGCCCCAATTACACCAAGGTCAGGGCTAAGGCCGCAAAAATCGCGATCACGTAGAGCATCGGATGGATCTCCCTTGCTTCTCCCTTAAGGACTTTGAGGAACGTATAAAAAATGAAACTCCAGCTAATCCCCTGTGTGATAGAATAGGTCAGGGGGATAAGGATGAGTGCCAAAAAGGCGGGAAGCCCTTCGTCGATCTTCTTAAAGTCAATATTGACCATTGCCCTGATCATGTAAAGCCCGACAAGGATAAGTGCGGGAGCGGTGGCAATTATCGGGACCGTTTCGATTTAGGCGCTGTTCCAGGAGAGGATTTTTTGGCATTCAGATTTTCCTCAATTCTTCCATCTTGACTTCCAGAGGTTCCACCTCTTTTTCACGGCCAAACTTTCTGAGCCTTTCCTTCAGTTTTTCGATCTCTTTCTGGAGCCGGGGCAATAGTTCGTTTTGTATTTTTTCGCGAAACGCCCTCTCCGCTTTTTTCATTTTTTCTTTTAGCTCATTCAGATAATTCTCAAATTTCCTGATCTCTCTGCTTTCAGGTATTTGTTTGATTTCATCGGACAATTTATTGATTTTGCTGCTTAATTCTGACATAGCTTTGCCAAAGTCCTTTTCCATCAAACTTAGAAGGAGCGAAAACCGTGTAGAACCCTCAATAATGGCCCCCTTTTCGAGAGGCACTCCACCCTCTGCCACCTTTATCATTTCAATGGCTTTACGCCCCTTTTCCGAGGGATCATTGATAATAAAAAACCGGGAGTGCTCAGTTACCGCCTTTGTGAAACCCTTATCGATCTTCACATCAGCGATGTAATCACCCCCCTCTGAGTAAGAGATGGCGTCTACTTTACCTATCTGATTCTTCTCAAATATGATCCGGTCATCCGCTCGCAAACCTTCTGTCTGCGCGAACCGGATCTTCAAGTTGAGGTCTTTAGTGTAACATCCCAAAATAACAAATGAAATTATCAGAAAAGGAAATATCTTCTTGAGCATGTTTGAGCCTCCGCAATTTAGAAGTCAAATTACCGCCCCCGGAGGAGGTGGCTTGTTTATATTGGTCCTGGAAGGTACGCTGACTCAAGTGCCTAAAGTTAAGGAACTTCTGACCAACCATTTCCTCGAGACGTCTGCACCCGGCCGGAAAAAAACAGGGTTCAGCGATAGCTCACTCAGATTCAAGAATGGAACTGGCGTCGCTCTGTCTCAAATCGGAAAGGATCTCCATTATCTCATCTAAGTATTCCTGTGGCGCGCTGACATATCCCCACCCCTTCTGCGTCTGAAACAGACCGTCAAAGGCCGTATCATAGTAAGATCTCATCCGGTGAGGGATATCCCGCTCTCTGAGAATCGATTCTAACAACTGGGCCTCAAAATGGTTATCTAAGGTGGCTGCCTTCTTATAGTTTTCCATCATTTTAAACGGGGCCTCAATCCCCCCATACTCATTTCCTAAATCCGTGCAAGAACCTTGTGCCTGTCTCTCAGGAGAGACAATGACCATGATGCCACCTCAAGGGTCGGATAAACCATTATCCTCTTTGTGGATTCAAATTTTTCACCAATCTCGCCTGGATTTGGACCGTAAAGCCAGGCTGCCACTGGTTTATCAGGAAGTTTTTCTGTCACCTCCTTAAGGGCTTCGGAAACATCAAGAAAGGAGAATTCAGGTATCTCAGGGCCGATAGCCACACAGACAACCCCATCTACATTATGATCTCTCAGTACTGCCTCTAACGCCATTGAATAGGCCTTTTCGGTTCCGTTAAGCATCACTGCCGGCCATATGTCTAATGGATTCCCAAGGGGCATCCAGTCCGGAGAGAGCTGAGCCACCACCTCAATGGTCTCCGGGGAAAGGGAGGCGAGTTTCAGACCATGCCTCTCCAGACTGTCGCTGATCATGATCCCCGCTGCACCGCTGAAAGTTATAACCGCCACCCGGTCCCCCTTCATGGGGGGGAGGTTGAGCAGCGTCTTTACGGCGTAGACCATCTGCCCATCCTCTTCTAAGAATGTGACACCTGCCTGTGTCAGGGCTGCCTTATATACCTGATAATTCCCGGCCATGCTCCCGCTGTGAGAAATGGCTGCCTCTGCCCCTCTTTCGCTGCTCCCGGTCTTGTGAATAATGACAGGCTTCTCCCTTACAATCTTTTCGGCTAATTCAAGGAATTCCTTTCCCTGGTTTACACCTTCCATATGGATAGCGATAATCCTTATTTGAGGATCCTCTCCCAAATATTTCAAGGCCTCGCAAAACCCGATATCACAGGCATTTCCGATATCAATCCCCTTCCCGATGTTTCTGCTGAATTCCAACGCACCCACAAAAAAGATCCCTGACTGGCAAATCAAACCGATCGGAACCTGCTCCTTTGTTATCGGCATGAAAGAGGTGGTAAAACCATTATAGTTGTTGATAACCCCGAGTGTATTCGGCCCGAGGATTCTCATCCCGTCTCTTCTTGCGATCTCTGACATATCCTTTTGGAGCGCTTTCCCTAAGCTGTCTGCATCGGCAAAGCCCTGATTGACCACAATTGCCGCCTTGACACCTGCAGCAACACAATCCTCAAGAATCCTCAGCGTAGTTTCCCTGGGAGTACTGATGACGGCCAAATCGATCTTTTCATTAACCGCCCTTATGTTGGGATAGGCCTTTCTGCCAAGGATCTCATCACTGTTGGGATTAACAGGGAAAATCTTACCGGAAAATCCAAACCTGATCATATTCTCCATAAGATTAAAGCTCCCGGGACCGCTTTTGCGACTTATCCCGATGAGGGCAACACTCTCAGGCTCCATAAAGTTTTTCATATCAACCTCTAAAACAAACCTTCTCGCTTTTACTTTTTAAAAAGATCCTCCCCCTGGTGATCTCTTCCAAGGTGGAAATTAATCCATGATGAGGTCCGGTTCAACTCCCACCTGCGCGGAGGGACATACTCCTCTGTCATTCGCTCCCGCTGATTGACAGACGCCCACCTCCTGTAGGCCCTGAACCATACGCAGCGCCTCTCGGGATGCACCTCGCACATACCGTTTCTGCTGCCGCCGCAGGGCCCGTTCCGTGTATGCTTGGAGCACTGGGACTCAGGGCAAAGAAAGGCTAAGTGCTGGATACCGCAGTCGCCGCATTCCTGGCACGAAAAGAGGATTTTCTTTGATACATCTTCCACCGTCTTTACCAGCAGGTAGCTAAGAGGTCTTTTATCTAACCTTGCGCAGAGATCTGAGTAGATAGAACCAAAAGGCGCGTCATGGTGAAAAAAGGCCCGGTGAATGGCTCGATAAACCTGAAAAACGGCCTTATCAGCAGGAGATGTCTTGCTCACGCGGGGGTTCATCTCTTTGCTGCAGAGCCCTGTCCCGGGGTCACGAGCATACAGGTAGAAGCCATTTTCCTGGGGAAAATCAAAGTCCGGCACAAAATCCCGCCACCTCTTCTCGATACGTTCCATTCGGTCAAGGACAGAGGACAGTGTCTCAAAACCCTTATGTATCCCCCCGAAATGGACCCCCCTATAACCCAGGCCTTTGAGAACGACTGCAAGTCGAGCTGCGCGCTCAATGGTCGCAGCGTGGCCATTACTCTTTTCCTTCCATTCTCTTTGAACCATCTCCAAAAGCCTTGGCGTCACTACTACCCCAGGGACCTTACCCTCAGACATCACCTTAGCCACATTCGGCGTCAGGAGATAGACAGAACCCAATGTGGGGACCTGCATCCCCCAGTCCCGCTGTACACACAGCGCTTCGTGAAACTTGCGCGCATCATACCCCAACTGTGTTATGGCAAAGCGCGCCGCCGCCCCCACCTTTTTGTAAAGTTTGAAATACTGGCAGAGGGACTCTTCTTCTGTACGTTTAAAAGGGGAAAACGCGCACCCGACAAAAAAATCTTCCCTGTCTCCGCGAGACAGTGTTCCCTCGTCCATCATCTTAAGCATCAACAATAATGACACAGAGTCCAGGTCAAAGACAGGGGCGCCCTGGCCGGCAAACCCTTCTCCCGCGAAATCGCCCGTAAGGGCTAAGACATTTTTGATACCCAGATGTCCTAATTGAAGGGCTCGGCTCTCGATGCCCACCCGATTCTGATCGCGACAGGTAAAATGGACAATTACATCCATCCCCTTGTTGACGATCTCTTTGCCTAACACATCCGGGCTTAGAGAAGGATGCCCGCCCGGATTGTCAGTTATGGTAACCGCTGATATCCTGCCGTCTGAAAGGGCATCCTCTGCTATGCTCATCACCGTATCAACAGAACGCCCCTTTGACTGTTCTCCAGGAACCAGTTCCATAGTTATGACAAAGCGGCTTGAATCATAGATATCTTCTCTAAAAGTCGATCCCATATTTTTCCTAATCCTAACCCCGGATAAACCGGAGAAGTGCCTAAAGTTGATGTTTGTCTTTTCATGCCTTGGCGTGATCGGAGTCTTCGCTTACCTGGACATTTCCCGCTGGCAATCCCGGCGGGATTGATTTTCCTGGATTCCCGTTTTCACGGGAATGACAATAACGGGTGCTTCCTGACTTTTTACGAGTTCATCATATTTCAAAAACAACATACTGCACCCCATTTGTCAACAAAATGAGGTCGATGCCACGACTTCCTATATAAGGATTTATCGAATATGAAAAAAATCCAACAAAAATCTTGACAAAATGAAAACGGAAATATAGATAGAGGGTTTTGCAAAATACCAGTACGCAAAATTATCCTCTGTACACAGAGAGATATCCGATTAAATCCAAACTAAGCGGTAGATAATATGGCCAAAAAGACAAAAAAAGGTAAGATAACGATTGACAGAGAACTGTGCAAAGGGTGTCACATTTGCATTGAAGTCTGCCCGAACAACAGAATCGAAGTGGATGAGTCGCTGAATAACAAGGGCTACTCTCCGGCTCTGTCTAAGCAAAACGTAAATGAAGGCGAAAAGGGATGTGTCGGATGCGCCATGTGCGCCACTGTCTGCCCCGAAGTAGCTATAGAGGTGTATCGTGCCCAGTGAAAAAATGTTAATGAACGGTTCCCAAACAGTGGGAGAAGCGGCGGTACGCGCCGGCTGTCGTTACTATTTTGGTTATCCCATCACCCCTCAAAACGAGCTGCCTGAGTATCTCTCTGCAAGGATGCCCGAGGTGGGCGGCACCTTTATCCAGGGTGAGAGCGAAGTCGCATCCATAAACATGGTCCTCGGCGCCTCGGTGTCCGGAGCCAGGACCATGACCTCATCATCGTCCCCCGGGATCTCCCTAAAGCAGGAAGGAATCTCTTATATGGCGGGGATGGAACTTCCCGCGGTCATAATTAACATGATGCGGGGGGGGCCGGGTCTCGGCAATATAGCGCCTTCAGCGGCCGATTATTTTCAGGCCACAAGGGGCGGGGGTCACGGTGACTACCGGACTCCTGTACTGGCTCCGGGCGGGGGCCAGGAATTAGTTGACCTGACATTTGAGGCCTTTGATCTCGCTGATAAGTACCGCAATCCGGTTATGATTTTGGGTGACGGCCTGATGGGACAGATTATGGAACCGGTGGTTTTCCCCGACTTCATAGACCTTAAGGACCTGCCCGAAAAGGACTGGGCCCTTCGCGGCTGTAAGGGCCGGGAAGCAAGGGCAATATTCTCAATGATTCTTGGGCAAAAGGGTGAGCTTTATAGACATAATCTGGATCTCCAGAAAAAATATGACCGCATGACGGCCGAAGAACAGCGCTGGGAGATAAAATACGCAGAAGACGCCGAGCTTATCGTAGTGGCTTACGGCTCTGCAGCGCGCATCGCTGAAAGCGCCATTGAAGAACTCAAGGCCGAGGGGATTAACGCTGGTCTGTTCAGGCCAATAACCCTTTGGCCCTTTCCCCTCCCTGCCCTGCGAGAATTGTCTAAAAAAGTTCCAAAGTTAGCGGTCTTTGAGTTGTGCTTAGGCCAGATGGTAGAAGATGTGATCCTGTCTGTAGGCGAAAGATCCGAGATCTATTTTCACGGCGTGCCAGGAGGAATAATTCCCACCCCTGCCCAGGTGGCCGAGTTTCTGCGATCGACCGTAAAGGGCGACGGAAAAGTGGGCCGGAGGATTGAAGTATGAGTACGGACATAGAATATAAAAAGATATTTGGCTGGCCGGAGTCACTGAAGCACAACCCCACCCATTACTGCCCCGGATGCGGGCACTCGATCGCGCACCGTCTCGTTGCCGAATGTTTAGATGAGATGGGACTCCGAGAGAAGACCATCGGTGTACCGCCTGTGGGGTGTTCCGTCCTGGCTTACAACTATTTCAATTTTGACATGGTTGAAGCGCCCCATGGAAGGGCACTCGCCGTTGCCACAGGCATTAAAAGGGTTCAGCCGGACAAATTCGTTCTCACCTATCAGGGTGACGGCGACCTCGCCGCCATAGGCACGGCCGAGACCATCCACGCGGCAAACCGCGGAGAAAGAATCTCAGCCATCTTTATCAATAATGCTATTTATGGGATGACCGGCGGCCAGATGGCCCCCACAACACTCTTAGGCCAGAACGCCACAACGGCCCCCGGCGGTCGCGATGCAAGGCTCCACGGCCAACCTATCGACATCTCGCGTATGTTAGCCGTTAGCAATGGGGTGGTTTTTATTGAACGCTGCGCACTGACATCGGTCAAACAGATCCGAAAAGCCAAAAAGGCCATCAAAAAGTCCTTCCAGTGCCAGTTGGATGATCTCGGCTTTTCCTTGGTAGAACTCCTCTCCCCATGCCCGACAAACTGGAAGGTCTCACCCAAGGATTCCTGGAACTGGGTTAATGAAGAAATGGTAAAAACCTATCCCTTAGGTGTTATCAAAGATACCACCGGATACGAGGACAAGAAATGATTACCCGAACAATTTTTGCAGGTTTTGGCGGCCAGGGTGTTTTGCTGATGGGATATGTGCTGAGTCATGGCGCCATGCATAAAGGACTCGATGTAACTTATTTTCCCTCTTACGG
>JAUWPC010000366.1 GCA_030611815.1 Desulfobacteraceae bacterium | reverse complement strand
AAGGGACCTTCATGGTAACACCGTCATCAGGCTTGCCCGGTGCAAACTTGTAGGAGAATTTAAAGGCGCTGCGGCCAATGGTCATTTCATCCGGATACCGGGTAAGCTCTGTTTCCGCCGGGTAGGTTATCACGATATCCGCTTCGGTCATTTTGAGAAACCCATCCCCGCCCCGCTCTTTGATCCTTCTTTCCATGGTCTGGATATCATAAACCCCGGTCAGCCTTTCTGAATAGAACTCTGCTATCACATCATCGCCCACCAACATTCCCCGCCTGCGGACCTTTTCTTCCATCCCTCTGATCTCTTCTATCAAGCCCTGGTTGTGAATCAGAAAAGGAAAGTCGTTCTTCACATCCCCTTCCACCAGGGCGGATCTCACGAATATATCGTGAGAGGCAAGGGGGTCGATAGACCCGTAAGATACGGATCTTTGGGGCATAATGACCAATCCGTATAGGCTTACCTGTTCGTGGGCACGGACCTCCCCCCGTTTCTTTTCCCAATGTGGATTGGAATAGGAGGACTTGCACAGATCGCCACCCAGTCTTTCAAGCCATTCAGGGTTGATCTTTGCGGCGGTTCTGGCAAAAAGCCTGGAAGTCTTAACCATCTCTGCCGCCACGATCCACTCAGGGCCCTTGTTAAAGAGTGTTGACCCTGGAAAAACCATGGCCTCCCTCCCCCTGGCCGATAGATAGAAGTTCTTGTCCTTTTTTACCGCTATATTGGACAGATATCCGCTCAAAATGGAGCGGTGAATGCAGGCATATCTATTCTCCCCTGGCCGGTCTGAATATTGGTTTTGGTCCTTAATGCCCTGTTCCTCTAATATACTTGAAAGCTGTTGGTGGATATGGTGCCATTCACGCATGCGCACAAAGGAAAGAAAGTGTTCCTTGCAGAACTTCCTCATCTTATTCTGGGTCCGGAGTGTCTCCCACGAGCGATGATAATAGTTCCAGATATTGAGCAGGGTAATGAAATCGGAATCTGGATCTTTAAAACGGGTGTGCTTCTGATCGGCCTGACCGGCCTTTTCAAGGGGCCTTTCCCTGGGGTCTTGAATACTCAGCGCCGAGGCTATCACGGCAACGTCATGGACGCAGCCTTCTTCTTGGGCCTCAAGTATCATGCGGGAGATTTTAGGGTCAATGGGCATTTTAGCCATTATACGGCCCTTGTCCGTCAGAGACACACCCCCGTTCTTTCGAACAACGGCCTCCAGTTCCACTAAGAGGTCAAACCCGTCTTTTATGCTCCTCGGATTGGGTCTGTCTAAAAAGGGAAAAGACGCGATGTGCCCCAACCTCAGAGAGATCATGCGGAGAATGACCTCTGCAAGGTTCGATCTCAGGATTTCAGGGTCTGTAAATTCGGGACGGGCATCGTAGTCTTCCTGGGAGTAAAGCCGGATACAAAACCCATTTTCCAGCCTGCCGCACCGGCCTTTACGCTGATCTGCACTGCTCCTTGAAATGGGGCTCACAGGGAGGCTGGTGGTGCGGGTTCTGGGCAGATACCGCGAGATCCGGGCCAGCCCCGTATCAATTACAACCTTTATACCGGGAATCGTCAGGGAGCTCTCGGCAACGTTGGTTGAGACGATAATTTTCTGTCCCTTGAACGGCGAAAAAATCCGGCGTTGCCGGGCATTAGGAAGCCTTGCAAAGAGGGGTAATACACTGGTCCCTGTCAGATTCCGGGCCTCAAGGCGTTCACAGGTCTCGATGATATCCTGCTCAGTGGGCATAAAGACAAGAATATCTCCCGCCTGTCCCCTGTTTCGCACCTTTTCAACTCCCTTGATGGCCATGTCCACATAGGTTGTCTCACCCCTGTCCTGTTGTTCAGGGTCTACGGGCAGATATTCCACAACCACCGGGTATCGACGGCCGGAGACTTGTATAATCGGGGCTCCGTCAAAGGCCTCCGAGAATTTTTCCGTGTCGATGGTGGCGGAGGTGATGATGAGCTTGAGATCTCTCCGTTTCATGGGGAGGGTTTTCAGAATCCCCAAGATGAAATCGATATTGAGACTTCTCTCATGGGCCTCGTCCACAATGATGGTGTCATACTCATTGAGGTGGGGATCCTGCTGCGTTTCAGCCAACAGCATCCCGTCGGTCATAACCTTGATATAACCATAACGGCTGGTTCGATCTTTGAAGCGTATCTTATACCCTACCGACTTCCCGATCTCTTCTCCGAGCTCCTCCGCAATCCGTCCGGCTATGGTGGTGGCGGCAATCCGTCTGGGCTGGGTACAGGCTATTTTGCCTCCAATCCCCCTCCCTGCCTCTAAGCACATTTTGGGTATCTGGGTGCTTTTGCCGCAACCTGTGTCACCGGAAATGATGACCACCTGATGTTTCCGAACGGCATCGACAATGGCGTCTTTTTTGGCCGTGATGGGCAGGCTTTCGGGGAAAGATACCTTAGGGAGGCCCTGCAAACGGCGATCTTTTTCCAAAATGGAGGCATCGATCCGTTTTTTTAGAGACTTGAGCTGCTGAATCGCCTTTTCGTCCGGATCGGGCTTCTTACTCTTCTTGAGGATATTCTTTAGCCGCATGGCAAAGGGATGTCGGTCCCGTTGCATGACATGTGGCAGACGAGCACGGATCTCTTTAACATGAGTTGACAGGGTTACGGGTAAGGAGTTCTTAGGCTGTCTGTTGAAGCTCGATGGATTCTTGGTACACATGCAGTTTTTCATGATAAAAAACTTTAGACATCATGAGAGCCTATTAGATTATGATTACGATTATGATTAAGATTACGATTAAGAAAACAGGGTCCTTTGCCTGTTGGCTGTTTTTGTGCTCTCCTCTGGAGCCTTTTGGATCGGTTGAATCTTTCCCTTCAGGAAGTATTTCCCAAACATCCTGTTGAATTCGGTCCAAACCCCTTCGTGCCGGTCCCTTTCCATAAAGCGGCTTAGACCGTTTATCTTTGCATCCAGGTCATCAATCAGATTAAGGGCAAAGGCCTCTAAGAACTTTGGTTCTTTGGGGGAACCAAAATCGTACTGTCCATGGTGACTCAGTATGAGGTGTTTCAATCGAATTGCCAGGGCCTCGGGAAAGTCGTTTAATCCCCTCAACTTATCCTCCACCATGGACACGCTCAACACGACATGCCCGACCAATCTTCCTTCATCCGTGTAGTCGATTTGGAGGTCGTATCCAAGTTCTTTTATCTTTCCTATATCGTGCAGAAATGCTGACGTGA
>JAUWPC010000012.1 GCA_030611815.1 Desulfobacteraceae bacterium | reverse complement strand
GTAAAGAAGGCTCCTTTGACGAAATGATGGGTCAAGCACAGGATTCCAAAATCGGTGCTTTGTACCCTCGTTCCGCCAGGAAGATCGCCAGGATGTTAGAAAATTTGAATATTCAGGGGTATACAAGTTTTATCGAATGATATGACCATCCTATATTACGAAAGTACAGATCGATTAGCTATTGCGGACGAGCCCTTCTTTCCGGAGGACGAGGAGAACATTGAGGCATTGCATACGGAGAAGGAAGTGCTGCCTATAGATGAATGGAAGACCTATTATGTGAAAGTCTACGGCGAAAAGGACATCCCATTTCTGGATTCAGGGAAATCTTTTGTTAAGAAGTTTGATGGACGCGTGTTTGAGATCAATTTTAGAAATTTTGTAGGTCTCACACGGATAGGCGATGTCAACCTGCAGGTAAAAAATAAGAAGATTAGCGATGTGCTTTATGATTCCATGCTCGGGTACATTACTGAAAAACACGCGGACCTTATTTTCAGTTTCAATACGCCTGTTGGTCTTGAATATCGAAAAGACAGTCCCGGTCGGGACATCCTCTATCTCCAATACCTGTTTTTGAAGAAATATCTTATAGATGGCAAACCAGACCTTGACGAGGTCACAGGTCTCATTTTATCTAGACTGCACCGGAAGATTGTCAGCGAAACCAGGAAATGCTCTATTGACGAGATTGACCATCTGGATGCAGGCCTGCTTTTGAGCCTCTTCTCAGACCCCGGAAGGATGGTGAAGCTTGGCGCGGATCACCCCCTGATATCATCATCCGTGGCCAGAACTGTTTATGCGGGAACAGGGGAGTACTATTTTCCATCGGAAGCGGAAAAGATTCAAAAATACCATAGCTTTGACACCAATGAAAATCGGTTCATCAAACATTTTCTTGAAGAGATCTTAAAAAAGCTGAAATCAATTGAAACCGCTCTGGGGAGCGAATCAGGGACTTGGCTTAACCCCGAGATTGCAAAAAATATCCGAAACCTTAAACAAAAAACGCTCTATTTCCTTTCCAACCCCATGTGGAATGATGTGGGCCAGATGAGTTTTGTCCCGGGCCACTCCACTGTGTTGCAGCGTCGTGAAGGATACCGGCATCTCTTTCGTCTCCACGCACTCCTGAATCTGGTGACCCGATATCAATTTACGATGAAGGATTTCCAAAACCTTATTGAAATCAAAGATGTCCCTACTTTATTTGAATACTGGTGCTTCTTCCTGGTCAAGGATGTCCTCGATTTGAAGCTGAAAACCAAAGGATTTGAAATTATTGTTTCCCCCTCAGAAACGGAACAGGTGGTTCAGCAAGGGATTCGCATTACGTATGAGGGTGGAATAGCACTCCTCTACAATGCTGGATATGGCGGTTCGACCGGTCTGAGTCTGAACAGCGACAGCGCTGAAACCTATGATTACAAAACATCCGAAAGCTATTCTCATCCCTTAAGGCCGGACGTTGTCATTGAAAAAGATGGCGGAAAAAAGCTCATCCTGGATGCAAAATACAAAGGCAAGAAAGAGGCCCCCGGATTCTATGGAGATGAAGAAGGGGGAACTATAGTTGGATACAAGGAAGAGGATCTGGATAAGATGCACACCTACCGTGATGCGATTAAGGACGTTTTTGGCGCGTTTGCCCTTTATCCGGGGGAAAAGACAAACATTTTCCCCCCTCACCTTGCCGAAAGCCCCTTCCAGGGTGTAGGGGCTGTGGCACTCAAGCCGATTGCGGGAAACAAAGCAAAACCCAGGCATATGGACAATCTAAAGAAAATCATCGATGCCTTTCTTGAAACGGCATAGAGAATGTCAGGATGGCGACGGAAACGGCAAGGACCTTATCGGACATAACTTTTGTGGCATTGGATCTGGAAACGACAGGACTGACCCCCGTGGTCGACCGGATTGTTGAGATAGGTGCGGTCCGATTTCGGGCAGGTGAAGTTCTTGACAGCTTCCAGGAACTGGTGGACCCGGAAATGCCTATTTCCCCTGGCGCCACCGCAACAAACGGAATCACCGATGACATGGTAAAGGGTCAGCCCACTATCGAGAAGGTGCTGCCCCGGTTCATCGATTTCTTAGGTCAGGATATACCAGTGGCCCACCATGCCCCCTTTGATGTGGGATTTCTCACCTACGACATCTCACGATTGAACCTGACGCCTGCAGACAGACCCGTCCTTGACACCTGCGCCATCCCCAAAAGCCTCTTTCCCCATGCCCAAGGCTACAGTCTGGAACATCTGGCCGCGTTCCTTGACATACCAGCAGGTGTTCTTCACCGGGCCTTGGCAGACGCAGAAGCCTGCATGGGGCTCTTCAACCGGTGCGTGGCTGAAATGGGCGGACCGGAGAAGACAACCATAGAGGATATCCTTGATCTGAACGGCCCCCCCTTGAGCCTCTGTTCCGGGGAAATCGTGTTAGATGAACCTTTTCTTCCCATCAAAAGAGCCCTTGAGAAAGGTGATGAACTGGAGATCAGATACCAGAGTGCCGGTGGAACCGTATCTATCCGGAAAATCACCCCTCTTTCCATTGGCCTGTTCAGGGGTACAGCCATAATCGAGGCCTTCTGCCACCTCCGCAAGGACAAACGCAATTTCAGGCTGGACCGTATCCTGGAGATCAGATGACAACCTTACGGAAAACCATTACCGGGAGTGTTATCTATTCCCACTTCAAATACCTGTGCTCCTACCATACCTGGCTGCTTTTCAATGTGGGTCTGCCCGAGGAAATTCCGGCCCCTTCGGATCGGCTCCTGATGCAGTCGGGCATAAAACATGAAGATGAGGCGCTTCGTTATTTCCTGAAAGAATACGGGGATGAGTGTATGGTTATCACGGGTGAAGAAGGCTGTAGCAAAGAAGAGAATATCGCGGTCAGGTTCGACCAGACAGTAGCCGCCATGTCAGAGGGAAAACAGATCATCTACCACGGAATACTAGCGCCTGATGACCGGCTGGTCAAGGTGCCCGGCAGCCCGGAGACGATGATCCCCAGGGGTGAGACCGATTTCCTCTTCAGGATCGATAAAACGGGGTCAGGCCGCTTCGGCGGATACCATTACGAAGTCGGAGATGCCAAGTCCTCCCGCTCATCCAAGTTTTGCCAGCAGATGCAGGTCACCTTTTACTCATGGCTATTAGAGACCATTCAGGGCGTAAGGCCACAGTGCGGCAGGATCCTGACCCGCCCCTTAGGGGTTGAACAGGAGCCGGCACCGTTCAGGGAAGAACTTTTCCTGATTGATGACCATATCTGGTCACTGATCACCTTTCTCGAGGAGGAGTTCCAGGAGATACTCGAAAAAAATGAAGAGGATTTTTTCTTTCATCCCAAGGGGGCCTGCGGCACATGCCCCTATTATGACTACTGTTTAAAGCGGGCCACTTCTGCCAATGACCTCTCGCTTCTTCCGGATATCCGCAAAATCCAGAAACGCCATCTCAACAGTGCAGGGATTATTGATATCAGCTCCTTTGCCAAAGCCGGGGACGCAATCCTGAAAACGGCGGCCAGAGCCACGGGCGTGACCTTTGAGGGCCTGGGCAAACTGAGGCTCCAGGCGTCTTCGATCGTAAACAATGAACCGCTTTCAAGAGGGAGTTTTGACTCCCCACGGGATGCCTGCCTTGCCATCACCGCAGGAGAGCTGGACCTTCCCGGTGAAAAGGAGGGCGTCAGCGCCATTGATTTTGTGGATCCATCCCTTGTCCATGTTCACTTTGACATGGAATCGGATATGTACTCCAGCGTTGAATACCTCTTCGGTGTGATGGTTGACACACCGGACAAAAGGGGTAGAAGGAAAAAAGGGGGAGCAGAGTTCTTTACGGCTCACAGCCAGTCACCGGATGATGAGTACGGGGCCTTTGAATCGTTCCTCAACAGGATGGACGAGATCAGAGAACAGTTCGGCGAGGACGGTTTTGTCATATTCCACTATGCCCACTATGAACCCACGCATCTGATGAAATTGGCCGAGAAATATTTGGACCGCTCTAAAGACCTCATAGACAGGGTAGACTATCTCAACCGGAGAATGGTGGACCTTTACAAGCTGATCAGGAAGACTTATTACCTGCCTGTGTCTTCTTACTCTATCAAGGACGTGGCTCCCTGTATCAAATCGCTGATGGAGAAAAGAGGCCTCACAGGCGGTCATGAATGGAAAAAGATCCAGACGATCAGGGAATTGGAACAGGAGCTGGCAGAAAGCGGCTGGCCGGATCTCCAGATTGCAGAAAGTGTAGATGAGGTACGGGTGGTAATGAAGGATTTTGAACTGGAAGATGCGACCATGATCTTTGATGCCTCTGCCGATATGTCGGTTGTCTGGTTCAACCTTTATGTGGAGCGAAAAAGACAGGTCTGGATGAAGCTCATAGAGATCTACAACGAGGACGACCTCAAGGCCACCAGGTCACTGTTAGACTGGTTCCTTTTCATGCAGGCTCAGGGATAAGAGGCAATGAAACTCGACCCCATTACCAGCATCGACATCCTCAAATTCATTGACGGAGAATTCCGCACGGCGGCGAGGGATGTGCTTGAGCTTCACGGGCTTGAAATAGAGGAAAGGGTTGAAAAATTCAGGTGCCTGCCGGTTGTCCATGTGGATAATTTTAGTTTTTCGTACACGGGGAATTCGTCCAAGTTCAGGAAGGGCGATTATGTCCTTCTCAATCCTCACCTGCGCGAAATGAAAGGCGAGATAGTCGGGGGCGGGGATAAGTACGTTATCCAAAAGGTTGACGAGGAACAGAAGAGACTCACGCTGGATGATCCGTACGATTTCTGGGGAAACAACTACGACCCTGCCCAGGGTGAGAAATGTTTGATAGACGTGAGGCCGGTAAGCCGGTTTCCCCTTTTCACCTATCCAACCTGGGCGTCAGGTTATCTCAGCACCAGGAAGCAGCCGGGACCGATTATTCAGAAAATTTTGTCTGGATCCTATACAGACAAGGCATATAAAGAGCGTGTTCCCGGTCCTCCGGACTTTCTGCTCAAGGGCCAGAAAAAGGCCTTTCGACATGCCCTGAGGCATCCGCTTTCACTCATACAGGGGCCTCCCGGGACCGGCAAGACATTTCTCATTGCGCAGATTGTGGAAGCCTTAGTGAGCATGGGACTCAAAGTGTTTATCTGCGCCTTTTCACACAGGGCCATTAACAACGCCCTCAACGCCTGTGTCAGAAAGACATCAATTGATCAGGTTGTAAAGATCGGAGGAGAATACACAAACGAAGACTTAGATGAACGCGTGGGGAGCGATGCAGCATGCAATGTGGTTGGAATGACCGCATTTGCGGCCTTCAAGCTTAGGGCACTCATGATCAGAAAAATCCTCAAGCGGGGAGGATATAACAGACCCGCCATCCCGAAGGTACGGGATGAGAAATACTGGCGGGAATTGGACAGATACACCAAGGCCATATTTGAGGCCGGTATTCAGGATAAATCCCCGGAATATGATGTGGTGATCTTTGATGAGGCGAGCCAGCTTCTGATCCATCACGCCCTCATGGCCATGCCCTGCGCGAAGCGGTATATATTTGTTGGTGACCACCAACAGATGCCGCCGGTCATCCAGGGATACCACAAGGGGAATCCGGTCAATCAATCGGTGTTTTCGTATTTACTTGACTATTATCCCGGGCTCAATCATGTCCTTGATGAAACGCGGCGTATGAACAATGCCATTACCGCGTTCCCCAGTTCGGAGTACTATGATAGCCGGCTCAAACCGATCCCGGAAATAAGAAAGAAAAAGCTGCAGATCAGCAACAGCCCTCGGGACAAGACCCTGGCAGCGATTATCGACCCAAAGGCCCCGGTGGTATTTGTTCACGTGGACCACAGTGACTACTCCCAGGAGTGCCCTGAAGAGGCGAGAGTCGTTGCAAGGATCGTTTTTGAGCTTGTGTGGCGGTGTAGAATTGACCCGAAAGACGGTCTCTGTGTGGTGTCCGCCCACAGACGGCAGAATAATCTGATCAGGCAGAGTATTGCCGAGATCGTGAGCAGTAAAAAGAGACTGAGGAAGGATGCGGCGCGTAAGCTCCTCTCATCCGACCTGATTATTGACACAGTGGAAAGGATTCAGGGCCAGGAAAGGGACGTGGTGATTGTTTCATTGACAGCCTCTGATGAGGAGCATATCAAAGCGGAAAAGGACTTCCTGATGATGCCGAACCGGATGAACGTCTCGTTTACCCGGCCCAGGACAAAGCTGATCGTCGTCGGGAGCAGAAGTCTGTTTCGGGTAATTCCCGGGGACCGTGACGAACAATACGAGGATGTGGTAGAACGCCGGACCGTCCTCAGGTCAAAAGGGGTCACCCTTACCAATCATTTCAAGCGATGGTATTTTCATGCAAAAGGATCACAGAGAATCGTGGAGGCCACTGCGCTGAGTGAGAAACTGATGTAGTCTTGCCCGGAAAGCGTAATGCGTTGTCAACTTATAACCTTATGAAAGGAAAGCGTTTTGAGGGATGGGAAATCAAGCGCTCGCTCGGCACGGAGGGCAGAGAGTTCAAGGGTTTTTTATGGAGGGGGTAAATCTACTGTTGGCATTTCCTGTGAGTATTGCTGTTGGAAGATATTATACCCTTTTTTTGATAACTTTTGCTTGACAAAATACCAATAGCTGGTAATAAATATACATGTTCTGGGACGTAAAATTTAGAAACAGGGCTAAAAAACAGGCTGGAGATCTTCCCATTGAAGTTCAAGAGAGGCTTTTTGCTCTGGTTCTGGAAATCAAAAAACTTGGCCCCACCAGAACCACCTGGCCTAACTATGGTAAAATAAGGGGCAAGAGGGATTGTCACCATTGCCACCTGAAAAAGGGCAAACCAACCTATGTTGCAGTTTGGAAGGTAACGGATAAGGGGAATAAGCTTGTGGAGGTGCGATATGTTGGAACTCACGAAAACGCAGACTACGGACGAATATGTTGAAATTCATTTACGTGGAGTACCCTCTGATAAGGGAGAGTTGGTAAAGGATGCCATTGAAAAAATCCTTAATCTGGCAGGAATGCATCTCCAAAAGATGGAAGAAGACGATGCCGGGTTATATTCCATTGAGGAGGTTTTCCCCGAGTTCCATATAGGCCATGCGTTGCGCGGGCTCCGTTCTCGTGAAGGACTGACACAGAAACAGCTCGCGGAAATGATAGGAGTCAAGCCAAGTCATATTTCTGAAATGGAGAACGGCAAGCGCACTATTGGTAAAGAAATGGCAAAGCGTTTGGCCAAGGCTTTACGGACTGAGTATAAGGTTTTTCTCTAAATCTGGGCCACAGACCCACACAGACAGACACAGACTTTCATCTCGTTCCGCAACTCGAGGACCTTTCATCTCGTTCCTAAACTCTAGTTTGGGAATGCATTTTTGTGATCCCAGGCGGGAGTCTTTTCCAATCCGGAAGCTGGAGCTTCCTGGGCAATTGCGTGACAAAACCGGAGTTTTGTCACGAGAAGTCTAATCCAGTACATCGCGGGACTTGTTTCTAACCCGGAATCCCGCTTTCAGCGGGAAACCCTGAACCCGAGCACGGTAACATAATGTCCGTGTGAGTCTGTGCCTGCCCCGTAGCTCCGGGAGGATGGTACTGGGGTGTGTCTGTGGCAAAAATTGCAGTATCCTGTCAAAAATGACCGAATCCCCCCTATCCGCTTCAATCCCTCAATTCCTCAATTCCTAAATCCCTCAATTAAGAAATTACAGCCCATACTCCTTGATTTTTGATATAAGCATCGGCCGGCTGATTTCTAAGAGTTTGGCAGACTGGGTCCTGTTCCCGCTGGTCGCTTTCAGGGCCTTTTCAATGAGATTTCGTTGCAGCCGTTTAGAGGCCTTCTTGATAGAAAGAGTCTCCAAACTGTCAAAATCCTGGGGAAACCCACTGTTCCGGGTCAGGCTGGATGGAAGTTCCTTCGGCGTTATCAAACGACCGGTAGAAAGAAGTACCGCCCTCTCCATAACATTTTCCAGTTCTCTCACATTCCCCGGCCAGTGATAGCCTATCAGAATGGACATCGCTTCAGAAGAGGGGGCTTCCACTTTCTTGTTCAGTTTCTTATTAAAGATATCTATGAAATAACCGGTCAGGAGTGATACATCCCCTTTTCTTGTTCTCAACGGGGGAAGATGAACGGTCAAGACATTAATCCGATAGTAGAGATCTTCGCGGAATCGTCCTTCCTCTACCTCCTTCCTCAAATCCTTTGACGTGGCCACCACAACCCGAACGTCAATTTTTCGTGAACCCACACCTCCCAAGGGAGTGATCTCTTCTTCCTGCAATACGCGCAAAAGTTTTACCTGCAAAGAAAAAGGGAGTTCGCCAATCTCGTCTAAAAATATGGTTCCTTTATCCGCCTCCTCAAAACGGCCCGGCTTGTCTTTGACAGCATCTGTGAACGCCCCTTTCTTATACCCAAAGAGTTCACTTTCAATGAGGTTTTCAGGAATACCGCCACAGTTAATGTTCACTAAGGCCTCTGATGATCTTGGGCCATTCGAGTGAATCGCCCTGGCAATCAGTTCCTTGCCAGTCCCGCTCTCTCCTGTAATGAGCACCGTGGTCTTGTGCTCAGCCACTTTCTTAACAAGCTCAAGGACCTGGGCCATTGCCTCGCTTCGTGCTATTATGTTTCCAAATGAATGCTGTTTTTCGATCTCGTTTATTCTGGTTTTCAACCTTAAGTTCTCTTTTTTCAATCTTTCCCGTTCCTCGGCCTTTCTTAGCGTCAAAAATACTTCGTCTGGTTTAAAAGGTTTTGAGATATAATCGTAAGCTCCTTTCTTGATAGCCTCCAAGGCCGTTTTAACCGTTCCATACGCAGACATCATAATGTAGGTCTTTTCAGGATGCCTCTTAACGGCCTTTTCTAAGAATGCCATCCCGTCCATATTCGGCATCTTTATGTCGCAGAGAATGTAATCAAAGCCGGTCTCAGCCATACATTGGAGTGCTTCAATTCCATCCCCGGCGCATTGGACAGAGTAGTTCGTCTTCTCCAACATGGTTTTCAACATATGCCGCATATTCTCTTCATCATCAATTACAAGCACAGTCTGCCGAGGCATGGTCTGTTCCCTCAATTTGAAGTTTGGAGTTTGGAATTTGAAGTTCTGCTACACATGATGTAGCCAATTTTCAATGTTCAATATTCAATTTCTGATTTGCCTGGTTTAGCGGAATAGCAACAATTACTTCAGTCCCTTTACCGAGGATGCTCTCCGCGCGAATAGTTCCACCCAGCCCCTCAATAATCGTGTAACAGACAGACAGACCGAGACCAGTACCTTTTCCTGGTTCCTTTGTAGTATAAAAAGGATCAAAAATGCGACCGAGCTCTTCCGAGGAGATTCCGATCCCCGTATCTGTAAAGCTAATCACAATGGAGTCATCTTCATTCTCTGTCTCAATGTTCAAGACCTTTGGAGATAAGCCACCAGATGAATGGGTGTCTATCATTGCGTCTGCAGCGTTTATAATAATATTTAAAAACACTTGTTTTAGCTGGGCCATCCCTGCCCAAACAACATCTTTTCTCGCTCCTAAGTCCTGTCGTATCTCAATCCGGTCCATCATTGGTTGGAGTTCGAGTAAATTTACTGTTTCCATGATAAGCTGGTGAATCCCGGTTTCTTCATGTTCGGCGCTTGAAGGTCTGGAAAAGTCGAGGAGTTCTCGTATAATCTGGTTTATACGCGTGACCTCAGATTCAATCCGTTCAACGAAATCCTTATTTTCCTCGCTTTTCAGATCTCCCCTCTTGAGCAGTTCCAAGTACCCTAAGATTATACTCAGCGGGTTACCGATCTCGTGGGCCACTCCGGTTGCCAGGCGGCCCGCCAAGGCCATCTTTTCAGACTTGATGATTTCGTCCTGTGCCTTTTTTATCTCTAAATTGGCCTCTTCCAATGAAGAGATATTTGCCTTTAACTCCCTCTTGTTCGTCTCAAGCCGTTTGAGCATCATTTTCAGTGATCGGAAAAGCTGCCCGATTTCATTTCTGGAGGATTCCCCTTGATCAAATAAGGGGGACCACTCTTCAAATTTGTCAGTAATTGTTAGGAGTCTGTGAATTGGCTTGACCACTGTTCTCGAAAGGAGATAGATCCCGAACAGGACAAGGATAATCGCGTTCAAACAGATGTAGATTAAGATTAATCTCTCCGATTTTCTTAGCCCCTGATATAATGGTCCGAGGTCTGCGCGGATAGCGACAGCGCCCATTAGGCGCCCGTCAAAAAAAAATGGGGCGGACATCCGGATCATCTCTGGAGCGAGCCAGATCACTCCCCAGATCTCCCCTAAAAACTCAAGGGACGATTTTTGTCTTGCCAGAGCTTCTCTCGATCTGACGAGCGCGTCTTCCTCTCGCTTTCCCCATGACCCGAGGCCAAAAAGCCTGGCGCCTGTGCTACTAACCACCAGGGCACTTGAATATCCTCCCATTCTGAGAAGCTGGGCAATCTCTTTATTAAACCGGGGAATCGACCCAAGTCCATTCAGAACCTTATGTCTGCTAATTGTTTCATATACTACCCTCTGTCCTATGGTATGGATAAGTAGGCGACCCATTTCCACTTTTGCGTCAATCAGATCCCTTTCCGCAAATTTAACCATCACAACATTGATGAGGAGCATGGCAGACAGGATCAAAAAGGTAAGGCAGGCCACGATCCCGGTCCTCAGGCTGTAAAAAGGAAATCGCAAGGTTATGCCTCCTCATCGTTTTCGTTCGGACACTACATAAACAGACTAAAATACCACTTTGCAAACTCACTGCCAAAAAAGAGGTAAAAAAGGGCACCCAGGGAAAGAAATGGGCCAAATGGTATCCTGACCCGATACCCTTTACCGGCAAACAGGATAAAAACGGAGCCTATGACTGCGCCTGTCAGAGAAGAAATGAGAACGATAAGGGGTAAAGGCCTCCAGCCCATCCATGCGCCAATCATGGCAAGGAGCTTAATGTCTCCCCCCCCCATTCCCTCTCTCCCGGTAATACGTTCATAGATGAAAGCTACGAGAAAAAGAGTGCCCCCTCCCGCCACGGTCCCTATCAATGAATCGAGCCAGAAGGGACTGCCGGGAAGAAATGAAACCCCCCAACCTGCCACGATCCCGGGCAGCGAAAGGATATCCGGAATGATCTTATGGTCAAGGTCAATAAAACTTATTGTCACAAGGGTCGCTGCAAATAGAAAAGTGAGAATGTATTGATAACTAAATCCATATCTGATAAAGAGGGCCAGGCTTAAAAGGCCGGTCAGCCCCTCTACAATCGGATAACGCCACGAAACAGGGTTATTACAGCGTCTGCATCTTCCGGCTAAAAGAAGATAGCTGAGCAGGGGGATATTATCATAGAACTTGATTCGTTCGCCACAGTGGGGGCAGGTTGAGGGAGGACTGATGATCGATTTCTTTAGGGGAATACGATAAATACATACGTTCATAAAGCTTCCGAAAGAAAGCCCCAACAGGAAAGAAAAGAGTACCATGACTAAGTCAAAACCCATTTGACAGGTCTCGGTTTATACAAAAATGGTTAAAATCAACAATCCAGGAACAAATAAAAAGACTATAACACTCTCTGTTAATCCGAAAAACCCGCAACAGCGCCATATCAGTCGTGTGGCCCAGGTTTTAGAGCAGGGAGGGCTTATTGCCTACCCCACTGATACTTTTTATGGGATAGGATGTGATCTCTTCAATAAGAGAGGGATTCAGCTTATATACAGGCTTAAGAAGCGCCCCCTCAAGAAACCATTTTCCTTTGTCTGTGACAGCCTAAAGGAGATAAGCCGATATGCCTTAGTCTCCAATTATGCCTATAAAACTATGAAACGACTCCTTCCCGGCCCATACACCTTTGTCTTAGAAGGCACTAAACTGGTGCCGAGGATTATGCTGACCAAGCGGAAAACTGTGGGTATCCGCGTGCCGGACAATAAGATCGCCCTAAGTATTGTGCAAACCCTTGGCCGGCCTATCATAAGCACCAGCGCGGGGTATGATGATCCCTGGGAAATAAAGGAGGTCTATGGATCATATCTCGATATTGTCATTGATGGTGGGATTTTTAATCAAAGTCCTTCAAGCGTAGTCTCGTTAATAGGAGACAGACCGGAAATAATACGAAAAGGGAAAGGAGATGTTAGTAGCTTTTTCTGACATTCAGTCCCGAAACGCCGTTCCACCTGTACTCAACCGTGCCTCTCAAGTTTTGGATCAGCCTGGCAGCAAATTTAGCGCCCGTTTCAAGTAAAAAGTCGAATAACTCGAACTTGCTTTTCTTGGGGTAGACCA
Source organism: Desulfobacteraceae bacterium (assembly GCA_030611815.1). Taxonomy (GTDB): domain Bacteria; phylum Desulfobacterota; class DSM-4660; order Desulfatiglandales; family Desulfatiglandaceae; genus Desulfacyla. The sequence goes on along the minus strand of JAUWPC010000012.1, from coordinate 11,214 downwards.
GTGTCACGTCTCCTTTGATACCGGCCAGTTCTTTTGTTATCTCAACTGCATCTTGAAAATTACCCAAAAAGTCAACCAGCCCCAATTCCTTGGCTTGGGCTCCGGAGAAGATACGACCATCGGCGATCGCTTGAACCTTCTCTAAAGAAAGGCTCCTCCCGCGGACAATCGCCTCCACGAACTGGTTCTGCATGTCCATTATCATGGCATCAAGAATCTCTCGATCCCTTTCGGTTAATTTCCTGTCAGGCGACCCCATATCCTTGAATTCTCCGCTTTTCATGATTTCGAGATCAATGCCGATCTTGTTTAACAGCTCCTCCACCCGCACAAATTCCACAATCACCCCGATACTGCCGGTAACTGTGCCTGGGTTGGCCACAATCTTGTTCGCGGCCGCTGCAATGTAGTACCCCCCCGATGCCGCAACTGTACCCATTGCGGCGACAACTTTCTTGACAGGGATTGTCTTCCGGATCTCCCTGTAGATCTCCTGGCTTGGCGCTATGGCCCCACCTGGAGAATTAATCTTCAAGATAATGGCTTTTATGGCTTTATCTTTTCTATACTTAACTAACTGTGATGTGACTGTCTGAGAGGCTGAAATAGTTCCTTCTACGGAGATAATGCCTATTTTTTCAGCGAAAAACAGATCAGACGAAGGGGAAAGCATGTTCAGCGCAATTACCATCGCGCTGCCCAACACAAGGGCTATGACAAGGATAATAACCAGGACTGTCAGTATCGGATGCCGCTTGTTTGACATTTGTTAATCCGTAAGGATTTTATCTCAAAAAAGTGTAAGCTACCTTTTGGCCTGTTTAAAGGATGCCTGAAATGCATTTATTTTTCGATTTCACTGGGGCCTGAATCTGTGAATTCCTATATTCAATACTGCATCGCCGAAGGCGTACCACAACTTTAGGCACTTCTAATGAGGCTCTATTCAGACTTTTCGTCCGATGGCGGTTCCTCCGGAGGGCTGTCGGAATCTTCAATTTCGCTGACCGATGCGGGCTCTGATATCTCCGCTTCCTGAATCTGCTCTTTCTCTCCTGAGTCGGGGTCCTTGGACTGCGATTGATCTTCAAAATTCATCATTTCTTCTCTCAACAGCTCTCCAAGATTGGAGGTTGCTTCTTGTTTAGTATTCAGATAACTTCTGAGAATATCCTTTTCACTGGTCTCGTCCAGCTTTCGTATGGAAAGGCCAATCTTCTTCTCTTCACGGGAGACATTGATGACCTTGGCCTGTATAACATCGTCAATCTGAAACCTCGACAGAGGATTTCCCTTCTTATCGGAGGATATCTCGGAGACGTGAACGAGGCCCTCTATGCCCTCTTCGAGTTCAAGGAACAGACCAAAGTCTGTCACGTTGGTAACCGTCCCGGTCACTCTGGTCCCCGGCTTGAATTTCACCGGTATGTCATCCCATGGGTCAGGGGCTAACTGCTTGATGCCTAATGAAAAACGTTCGTTGTTCTGATCAATGCTAAGCACCACAGCCCGCACTTCCTGGCCCTTTTTATAGACCTCAGAAGGGTGCCTTATCCTTTTGGTCCAGGAAATATCGGATATGTGCACAAGGCCGTCAATCCCTTCATCAATGCCGATAAAGGCTCCGAAATCAGTAATATTCTTGATCTTCCCTTCTATTGTCGTTCCAACAGGATATTTTTCTTCAATAACATCCCAAGGGTTCGGTGCAACCTGTTTCATACCCAAAGAGATCCGTTTCCTTGCAATATCCATGTTCAAGACTATGGCCTCTACCATGTCCCCTATACTCAGAAGTTGTGAAGGATGCCTGACTTTCCGAGTCCAGGACATTTCAGAAACATGAATCAATCCTTCCACACCTTGCTCCACTTCAATAAAGGCGCCATAATCTGTCAGGCTGACCACACGGCCGGTAATTCTTACGCCAATAGGGTACTTTTCTTCAACCTGGCTCCATGGGTCGGGCACCAACTGCTTGATGCCGAGAGATACCCGTTCCCTCTCTTTATCAAAGCTCAAAACCTTTACTTCAATTTCATCCCCGGCCTTATGAATCTCAGAAGGGTGTCCTACCCTCCCCCAGGACATATCAGTAATATGTACAAGGCCGTCTATACCGCCTAAGTCAATGAAGAGACCATAATCAGTGATATTCTTTACTATCCCACGGAGAACAGAGCCTTCTTCAATGATCTCCAAGGTTTTTTCTTTCAAGGCCACGCGCTCTGCTTCTAATATGGCCCGGCGGGACAAGACAATATTGCCACGCCTCTTATTGTATTTTACTATTTTGAACTCATGCTCCATCCCTACCAGGTTATCCATATCCCTAATCGGCCTGAGGTCAACCTGAGAGCCGGGCAGAAAGGCCTGAAGGCCAATATCCACGGAGAGCCCCCCCTTAACCCTCGAGAGAATAGTGCCTTTGACTGTGCCGTCATTTTCATAGATCTCTCTAATTTTGTCCCAGACCTTCATCTTTGCAGCCTTTTCTTTGGAAAGTCTAATAACCCCCTCGTCATCCTCTCTCCGCTCCAAAAGGACCTCTATCTTGTCGCCCACATTGGCCGCCAAATTGCCTTCGGCGTCCACAAACTCACGAATAGGGATCTGCCCTTCTGATTTGTAACCGATATCAACCAAGACATATTCTTTGTCGACTTGAACGATCTCTCCGGAAACTACCTCTCCCTCCTTGATGCTCTTTAGGCTTTCTTCATATAATCGCATAAAGGTGTCAGAATCCTGAGTATCTTCAACAGGTTCTTCCTCTGATTTGTCCATCAATTCTTCTTCGGATTCCCCCGCCGATTCAATAACACTTTGTGAATCTTCTGCAGTTGAGTCTCTGTCCGAGGCCTCACGATCATTCCCGAGATCTAAAGGTGTAGCTTCGTTCTCATTAGTTACTTCGGTTGCTTCTTGGGTTGCAAAGTTTATTTCCTTTTCCATTAACCTAAATACCCCCTAAGTGTTTTTGCCTATTTTGCCGATCTACAAATGCTTCAAATTTTCCAATGTATCAAAGCCAAAACAGAATATCAACTATTATTTGCCAAAAACCAGCAATAGCAGTTATGATATTTTATAATTGCTTGAGATGGTTAAGCATCACTTCAACAACCTCCTCAATAGTTAAAGTCGTTGAGTCAATTATTAAAGCGTCCTCCGCCGGTCTTAAAGGAGATAGATGTCGCATTCGGTCCTGATCATCCCTCTTTTTAAGGTCCGCCTCCACAACGTCCCTCAGCGCTGTTTCACCGCGTCCCAAGAGTTCTTCATATCTCCTACCCGCCCTTGCCTCACTGGAAGCCGTAAGGTAAAACTTCCAATCAGCTTCCGGGAATACCACTGTTCCCATATCCCTCCCCTCGGCCACATATCCGGCTCCTTTGGCGATCTTGCGTTGAAGGCCGGTCATCGCCTCCCTGACTTCGCCGACCGCAGATACCTTGGAGGAAAGCATATCCATTTCCGGGCTTCTGATTAGACCTGAGATATCTTCCCTACCGAGCAGTAGTCTCGGAGGATCTTCATCTCTGTCAAATCGAAGATTCAAGGAGTTGCACAGTATCCCTAATCCCTTGCCGTCATGGAAATCGACACCTTTTCTTTTCGCTACAAGCGCAACAGCCCTATACATAGCGCCGGTATCCAGATATGAATAGCCGATTTTCTTGGCCAATATACGACTAATGGTACTCTTCCCGGACCCGGCCGGACCATCAATGGTTATGACGTGATTCATACTCTATACCTTAAGATGATTTTTTTTGGAGTCGCGATCATCGTGCCATCTGAAGTGTTCGGTTCCAGGTTTCCCACTTTCAGCGGGAAACCGCTCTACATAGTGTCCGAACGAAAACTAGGATTTTTTGTTCAGATCAAGGAAGACGATCAGGCACTCAGATGACTGAGTGCCTGATGAGTCTGACGCAGATATGGGCAAAAAAGACAGTTTTCGTTCAGGCACTACATAGGTAAGGCCTTCCTAAGGGTCTCGATAAACCTTTGGTTCTCTTCCGGTAACCCAACGGATATCCTGATATAATCGGGAAGGTCATAACTATCCATGGCTCGAACGATAACCCCTTGTTCGAGCATCAATTCGTAAATCCTTTTCCCGCCGCCGGGTACTTTTATCAAAAAGAAATTGGTCTGTGTAGGGACATATTGAAGGCCGATTTCATCAAGATTGTGGCATAAATAGTGGAGGCCTTCTCGTACTACCTGAAGAGTTTTATGGACAAATGCAGAATCGTCCAACGCAGCGGTGGCAGCCGCCTGGGCCAAGGTATTCGCATTGAAAGGCTGTCTGACCCGGTTCATATATTCAACTACCATTTCTGAAGCAAATCCGTAACCGATTCTCAATCCGGCAAGGCCGTACAGCTTTGAAAAGGTCCTCAACACCAACAGAAAAGGGTGTTCGTCCAACAGGTCAATGCCATTTGCCGTCTTTTCATCGGTGACAAATTCGCAATAGGCCTCATCTAACACCACGATGATATCTCCCGGAATCTCTCGTAAGAATTGGATCATTTCATCCTTCGAAATGGCGGCGCCAGTGGGGTTATTTGGATTGCAGATGAATATGATCTTGGTCTTTGGGGTAATTGCGTTAAGGATCCCCTTTAAATCGATGCTGAGATTCGAAAGAGGGACAGAGGACATATCGCCTCCGGCCCCTTTGACTATCTTTTCGTAGACCAAAAAGGTGGGGAATGGCTGTATCGTTTGATCTCCGGAGGACAGAAATGTTCTAATGATTAGTTCAATCAGCTCATTTGAACCGTTCCCCAAGATAATCTGATCAGAGGGGATATTGAATTTTTCGCTCAACTTTGACTTGAGATAATAGCCGCTCCCGTCAGGGTATCGGTTAAGGGTAGAGACCTTATTCATCACCGCCTGGGCGGCCAAAGGAGATGGTCCCAACGGGTTTTCATTGGAAGCCAATTTAATGGAACCACTGATCCCCAGTTCTCTTTCAAGTTCTTCTATAGGCTTCCCTGGCGGATAGGGAACCAAATCCTCTACCCCTTTTCGTACTAATTTTCTCATACCGAACACCCTCTGTAATTGAAGATTGAAGATTGAATATTGACTATTGAACCGAGCTGGATACTGGTTTTTCCAAGTTTGAAGTTACGAGCTCGGAGTGCCTAAAGTTAAGAAAGGAAGAATTCCTGTTTGAACTCTCAACTCCACACTTCACACTCCCCACTTCATTGCTGGATGCTGGCATATCCCAAAATGTCGGCAATGGCGGGCAGGCCTTGTGAAAACAATTTCTTATAAAATGTTACGAAGTTCCTTAACTTTAGGCACTTCAAACTTTAGGCCCTTTAGGCATTTAAATCAGAGTACCTTCCAGGACCAACAAAAACAAGCTGCCTCATCTGGGGTTGGTAATTCGATTTATGTAGACGGCTAACAGTTGCTCGTGGCTTCTTATAGCGAAAGGAGCCGCAAATGTAAACGGTCCGCCCGAGGGTATCTATCTCTTTTTTTGTTATTCATGACATATTTTTTGCCGATTTATCCTTGACTTGCTACCTTTGATCAACTATTTTTTATCAGCCTGCGTAACTTAATTATAGAAGATCCCTGCATCTTCAAACACGGGTTTCCTGCGTGTACGTGCCCGTACTCTTACAGGCGGCCGATCATAAATCTTTTTCGGAAGATTTATGACGTTTAGGAAAAGGAACGAGACCTTTTAAAAATGCTCAATTTCGTTCAAGATCAAGGCGAGAGAGGATTTTACCCACAGGAATATGTAGAATATTTCGAGGATTAAAATCCGAACGCAACGCAGAGATTGTGCAGATAAGCGCAGACTTCGAAAGGGGGGCGTTTTTCAAAGGTCTCGGAACTTGAAAGGGGTATTTTGCAAACGTCTCACAAGGGGGAGAGATGAACAAATCACAGTTGATAGAATCCTTGGCCAAAGAAGAGAGTTTACCCCTCAGAAAGGCGGAAGAGGTGGTGAACACTGTCTTTGGAGAAATGGAAGCAGCTCTCATCAGGGGTGAGAGGGTCGAAATCAGGGGGCTCGGAAGTTTTAAAGTAAAAAAATATGACGGCTACAAAGGCCGGAACCCCAAGACAGGAGAAATGATAAAGGTCGCTAGTAAGAAACTTCCCTTTTTCAAAGTGGGAAAAGAGTTGAAAGAGAGGGTAGATCTCTTTTAGGGCCTTTGCCTTTGAGGACCTTGGTCGTGCTAGATGGGGCGTTAGCGGTGCCCTGTAACCCGAAATCCGCTCATGCGGGGTTGAAAATCCTTCAGGAGAGCCTTGATCCAAGTTGACCCTCTGTCACATTTGGAGTTGACATGGACCTCACGTAACAGGCGCTTACGAACCCCGTCAGGTCCGGGAGGAAGCAGCGGTAAGTAAGAAGGCCTGTGTCGTGATGGTATCTATGCCCTTTCTCCGGGTGGCAAGGACAACTCGGTCTCTGTTCGAATAAGGATGCACGGCCAAGGACTTCTATTAAAATTCCCCCAAACATTTCCTTCTCATGAACCCTTTCTCAAGCATTGGCGTACCTGATCGATCCGGCCTTTTATGGATAAGAGAACCTGCCCCATATTTCCGGTACCCCAGTCTTTCCCGTTATCCACAGCTTGTCCACGGGACTTTTACCAGACAGGGGGGCACGAGCAGTCCCCCTTACGACTTCCTAAATACCAGTTATGACGTGGGAGATCTGCCACGGAATGTAACCTCAAATCTTGCAATTATCAAGAATACCCTTGGCGCCAACCATCTCATCTTCATGAACCAGTCTCATGGTAACGGTGTTTTTGTTTTTAGACCAGAGCAGATAGACAGAAAGGTTGAACCCCCGTCCGTAGACGCCGTTATAACAGACACCCCTAACATTGCTATCCTGGTGAAGCAGGCGGACTGCCAGGGGGTCATCATATTTGACCCCGAAAAAAGAGTGGTGGCCAACGTCCATTGTGGTTGGCGGGGGAATGCCAAGAATATACTCGGAACCATTGTTACACGAATGAAACACGATTTTGGTTGCAAGGGACACGATCTCTTGGCGACCATCGGACCCTCTCTCGGGCCCTGCTGCGCTGAATTTGTCGGCCATGAAAAGATATTCCCAAATAGCTTCGAAGAATTCATGGTCCGCGAAAACCACTTCAATCTGTGGGCCATCAGTGAGTGGCAACTTGTAAATGCGGGCCTCAGGCAGGAAAATATTGAAATCTCCAGTATCTGCACCCGCTGCAGGACTGACCTTTTCTACTCCTATAGGGGTGAGGGAGAAACAGGCCGATTCGGGACCGTTGTTATGTTGGGGTCTTGAAAAATGAGGACCCCGATTTACTGGTTGATTAAATCTGTGAACAGGCATAAGTTTGGCCATATGCTCAATACAACATTTGATGGTCTCGTAAAAAGTCAAAAACTTCAGGATTTGGAGCAACGCCCTTAGGCCTAACCATTCACAATAATTCGCAATTCCTGAATCCCTAAATCCCTGAATTCATGTAAAAAGGACTTTTTACATGGGTGTCAATATTTTGAAAGGAATACCGATCCAAATGCCTACAAAATACATCTCCGTTACGGGTGGCGTCCTTTCAGGCCTTGGCAAAGGGATCGCCGTTGCTTCTATTGGCCACCTTCTCTCCTCAAAACTCAAAATCATCCCAATCAAATGTGACGGCTATCTTAATGTAGACCCTGGCACCATGAACCCATTTGAACATGGTGAGGTATTTGTATTAGATGACGGGGGAGAGGTAGACATGGACTTCGGTCACTACGAACGGTTCTTGGGGGTGACGTGCAAATCGAGGTGGAACCTGACCATGGGCAAAGTATTCAACATGGTCAGGAAAAAGGAACGGAAGGGGGACTACCTTGGAAAGACAGTTCAGTACATTCCTCATGTGACAGATTTAATAAAAAACCACATATTTGAAATAGTCCAGGAAGAAAACCCTGACTTGGTTATCATAGAAATTGGTGGAACAGTAGGGGATATCGAAAACGAGCTCTTTTTAGAGGCCATGAGACAGATGAAAGAGGACGTGGGCCGGGACAACATCATTTACATCCATTTGACTTATGTGCCGGTTCCTTACGGGGTTAATGAACAAAAATCCAAACCCACGCAGCAGAGTGTAAATCTCTTGAAACAGCGGGGAATCTTTCCTGATATCATCATAGGTAGGTGCCCAGATTTTCTGACCAAAGAAATTAAGGACAAGATCTCCAACTTTTGCGATGTCAATTCTGATGCAGTAATCACCGGCCTGGACGTAGATGATATTTACGAAATGCCGATTATTTTCGAGCAGGAAGGCCTCCCTGAGATTATCCACAAAAAGCTCAACATCTATAGCCCTCCTGATCTGAGGAAATGGAAAAAACTGGTCGACAACATCAGAAATCCGGACAGGCAAATCACTGTTGCCATGTGTGGAAAATATACCAGATTAGCGGATTCCTATGCCTCTATCATAGAATCTTTTAATCATTGTTCGGCACATCTGAGCTGCAAGATAGACCTCAAGTGGGTTGAAACCACAGATCTGAAGGATACATCTTTCTTGGACGGTGTGGATGGCCTGGTTGTCCCTGGCGGTTTCGGGTCTCGGGGCACAGAGGGCAAAATTGAGGCTATCCGTTTGGCTAGGGAACGAGATATCCCCTTTTTGGGCCTTTGTCTCGGGCTCCAGTTAGCCGTCATTGAATTTGCAAGGAATCTCTGCAATCTGACAGGGGCTAATTCAACTGAGATGGATCCTGATACGCCTCATCCGGTGATTGATATCCTACCGGAACAAAAAAAAGTTGCCGAAAAGGGCGGGACAATGAGGCTCGGGGCCTACCCTGCCACGATTACAGAGGGGACGCTCGTGCATGCCCTGTATTGCAGCACAGAGGTGTCGGAGAGGCACAGACACCGGTATGAGGTAAACCCTGACTATCATCTGATTCTGCAGGAAAAGGGGATGGTTTTTTCCGGGATATCCCCGGACAGGAGGCTGGTAGAGTTTATTGAATTACCGCAATTAAGATTTTTTGCTGCCACGCAGGCCCACCCTGAACTCAAATCAAGGATGGAAAACCCCGCCCCGCTCTTCTATGGCTTTGTCAAGGCATGCCTGGGTCGTGAACCTGTGAACGGCTCTGAAAAGGGTTTGCCTCTGTCTCAAGAAGAGGAAAAATAGTGGTTAATTATGTTCCTGCCAAGCTTATTGGCCCGTATGCCTAACTTTTTGCCGTGAACACCCAATACGGCAATACATATTCCCTTCGCGCCATTGGGAGGTAGGACATAAGCTGTCAACCAGTCATATTTAAACTGGCCTGTCTTGTCGTTGATGGTTCCGGTTTTCGCCCCTAACTCCACGTTTTTGAACGCTTTTTTTCTCCTTAACCCCCGGAAAGATTTTCTGCATGTTCCGTGCACAACAGTGTCCCTCATTAATATTCTTAACTCGGCTGCTGTATTTTTGCTTATGGATCTGGTCATCTTTGCTGGCCTGTTCTGGTAAAGAATCTCGCCGTCTTCCAGAGAAATCCTCTTGACCACCCAGGGTTTCATCATAACGCCGTTATTTGCAACTGCAGAGGCCAACAGGGCCGCGTGAAGGGGGGATATGGTTGTGTTTTTGTTAAAGCCGGTAGCGATTTCCGCTAAACCGAAATCGTCATCCGGGACATGAACAAAACTCTCGGCCACAGGCAAATCAAAGGGGATCGGTTGGTTAAACAAGAACCTTTCAGCCGAATCGGTCATGACTTTTTGGCCTAAATTGTATATCCCCAATTTCCCGAAAACAGGGTTAATAGATGAGGCAAAGGCCCTTTTGAAGCTGATTTTGGATGTGTATTTTCCTCTCCTCTGCTTCAGTTGACGCTTGTAAAGCGTATGCTTGCGACCTTCAAAATAGACCGTCTTTTCGGGTGTAAACCCTGCAAATTCAAAGGCTGCTGCCGCTGAGACAATCTTAAAAAGGCTGGCAGCAGGGAAATCCGCCTTAAGACAGAGATCCCCACCATCTTGGTCTTTATCATAGCTTGCCATGGCAAGGATTCGCCCGTCATCGGGCCTCAACACCACCACAGCGGCCTTTAAGTTCTGTGAATTCTGAAGGAGATGAACAATATAGTCCTGAAGGCCTGCATCTAAGGACGATTCCACGATAAGGGGCACGCCGCCCCGTTCCAGGACAAAACGGTCTGACAGGTGAGCAGGGTCCAGGTTCAAATTCTCCGGATCAATGGAAACGGTCTTCTTAGCCTCCCTTTCGGGCAAAGGACTTGCCTGGTTTTCCATTTTTGAAAGGCTGCCTCGGGCCTGGCTCATCCGCTCCGAAATCCATGGAACACCAAAAAAAATCAGAAAAAGACCTATTAGGGCAGCTCCCAGAGCAAAAGCCAAGAGAGAGTTTTTCCTGAACAGACGTCTCCAAGAAAAATTGGTTTGAAGCCCTTTCCTGTGATCTCGCCAGCCCGAAGAATAGAGGTGCTTTGTGTCCATATTTATGCCTGGGAAATTGACTCCATTCCTCCCATATAGGGCTTGAGCGCCTCTGGTATGGCCACACTACCGTCTCCCTGCAGATAGTTTTCAAGAATAGCGACCAAGGTTCGCCCTACAGCGAGACCAGACCCGTTGAGGGTATGCACCAACTCTGTGCCGCTCCCTTCCCTTTTCTTGAACCGGATACCCGCTCTCCTGGCCTGAAAATCAGTGAAATTGCTGCATGAAGATATCTCGCGATAAAGACCCTGACTGGGGAGCCATACTTCAAGGTCGTAGGTCTTTGCCGCGGAAAAACCGAGATCTCCTGTACATAATGAAACCACCCGATATGGAAGCTTAAGACGTCTAAGGATCTCTTCTGCGTTTCGGGTCAGTTTTTCTAATTCGTCATAGGATTCCTCCGGCCTCACAAACTTGACCATTTCTACTTTATTAAACTGATGCTGTCTGATAAGACCGCGGGTGTCTTTTCCGTAGGACCCTGCCTCTGATCGGAAGCAGGGTGTATAAGCCACATAATAAATTGGGAGATCTTCCTCTGCCAGTGTCTCGTCCCGATGTATATTTGTAACAGGGACTTCTGCCGTGGGAATCAGATAGAGGTCCCATCCTTCCACCTTGAATAGATCCTCTTTGAACTTCGGCAACTGTCCAGTGCCGACCATGGAGGCCGCATTTACCAT